>NZ_JBQSVK010000052.1:0-270 GCF_052376195.1 Psychrobacter sp. AOP7-B1-25 | reverse complement strand
TCGCTTGTTGGTAATGACATCGATGGTAGCGTGGTGAGTGTCACGGTATTGCAAGTGCCGCCAAGTGAGCAGGGCGTATTAAGCTATACCCGTGCCGATGGTCAAGTGGTCGAGATTACTCCAAATACCACGCTAAGCGCAGTGGAATCTGACACCGTCACCTTTACCCCAGCACCTAATTTCAATGGTGCGGTTAGTGACATCCAGTTCAGCACCACCGATGATGATGGTGCGACATCAACACCTGCCACCGTTGAGATTACGGTTACT
>NZ_JBQSVK010000051.1:0-295 GCF_052376195.1 Psychrobacter sp. AOP7-B1-25 | reverse complement strand
GTTCTGTCAAGCTTCTTTTTAATTTTGTTTCAACAAGTTAACTGGGTTAGTTATATGTAATCTACATATAAGTTGTCCTGTCCGTCTTGATGAGGGCGTATTATAAACTCTTTAAACTGTAAGTCAAGAAGTATTTTTTATTTAATTCAAATAATCTATATCATTCAAATTAACCACCTACTTCCCTTTCGACTGGGTGGCATTATACGCTTGTCTGAGTCTAGGTCAAGGTGAATTGACTTTTTTCTATAATTATTTTACTAAGTTAGATTCTAGGGACAGAGTAGAGATTTCC
>NZ_JBQSVK010000050.1:0-348 GCF_052376195.1 Psychrobacter sp. AOP7-B1-25 | reverse complement strand
GAATACACCCAATGGGCTTAATTGCTGGTCAAATAACGCTGTGTGATAGCTTATTTGGTCGTTACAGGCGCGCTCAAACGTCTGTAACCATTAACGAATATTAAACGACAAAGCCTTCAACGTGTCAAGCGTTGAGGGCTTTTTCTATGTCTAATTAATAAACTATTGTTTGTTTTGCTTGAAATCAGGTCGAGTTTTACCCAATGGGTGAAACTGGCTGTTTTGGCTTAAAATAAAATCCTATTGTGGTACAAGTAAACCCTTAGCACAGCAGGGCTAAGGGTTATTTTTCTTTTCTTATGTGGTACGGCGTGCAGCTCATTTGTGGTACAAGCAATCCCTTACGGT
>NZ_JBQSVK010000049.1:0-349 GCF_052376195.1 Psychrobacter sp. AOP7-B1-25 | reverse complement strand
GGGTAAAGGGTTTCGGTGTGGGACAATGACCTTGCACGCCGTGGGACAAATCATCAAAAAAACACCCCTTAGCCCTTCTGTGCTAAGGGTTTACGTGTCGGACAAGGTGATTTTATTTTCAACTGAAACAGCCAGTTTCACCCTTTTGGGTAAAACTCGACCTTAATTCAAGCAAAACAAACAATAGTTTATTAATTAGACATAGAAAAAGCCCTCAACGCTTGACACGTTGAAGGCTTTGTCGTTTAATATTCGTTAATGGTTACAGACGTTGGAGAGCGCCTGTAACGACCAAATAAGCACACAGACTGCGTTATTTGACCAGCAATTAAGCCCATTGGGTGTATTT
>NZ_JBQSVK010000048.1:0-373 GCF_052376195.1 Psychrobacter sp. AOP7-B1-25 | reverse complement strand
GGCGTATAGCTATAACTGCCATCAGCATTGACGATAACGCTGCCATTCGTTGTGCCTGATATGAGAACAAAAGTAAGTGTATCACCATCGACATCGTTGGTGACAAGCTGACCTTCTGCGACCGTGTCTTCATCAGTACTGATACTGCTGTCTTCAGCCACTGGTGCATCATTGACGGCAACGACAGTAATCGTAGCAGTTTGAGTAATTACGCCACCTTGACCATCATCAATGGTATAAGTGAAGTTGTCTTCACCATTAAAGTTAGCATTAGGGGTATAGCTGTAGCTACCATCGGCATTGACAACGACTGTGCCATTGTTGGCATCTGAGTCTAGGGCGTATGTCAGATCATCACCATCAACATCGGTAG
>NZ_JBQSVK010000047.1:0-376 GCF_052376195.1 Psychrobacter sp. AOP7-B1-25 | reverse complement strand
GTAACGGTGATGATATTTTAATATCAAATGGTGATAGTGATAATTTATATGGTGAAGCTGGTAATGACACCTTAATCTATGGTAGCAATTCATCTGGATATATTGGGCTACGTGGTGGACAAGGAGATGATACTTACATAGTTGATGTTAGAGACTTTGTAAACAACCCGTATATCACTGTCCAAGATTATTACGGCTCAAATAAATTAGAGTTAAAAGGTGTCAATCAATCTGATATCACTTTAACTCGAAATGATACAAGCCTAGAGATATCGACAGCTGATGGAAAGATAAATCTGTATGATCAATTCAATGATGATGCTGTCGATAACATCTATTTCGATGACGGTACGGTCTGGGATAGAGCGACTATAGA
>NZ_JBQSVK010000046.1:0-423 GCF_052376195.1 Psychrobacter sp. AOP7-B1-25 | reverse complement strand
TCAACGTCGCTTACCTGACTGCGAGTAATCTTACCAGTCATGCTATCGACAACGACTTTATGAATTTGATTGCCTTTACCAATTTCAACTTTGTAGACAGGCTTGCCAAAATCCATGTCGAACTCTACTTCAAGCACTCTCCCTTTCAGCGTTTGGTTTGCTTTTTTTATAGCTTGAGACAAACTCACTTTTGCTTGTTTCATGGCCTTATATTCTGCCAAGTCTTCTTTGTCTAAACGCTCTGTATCTTCTTTCGTGACCTTGCCTGTATTGACATTCACGCTGACTTCTTGTTCATTATTGTTGGTAACGATTTTGATATCGTAATGGCTATTTTCGTTACGATCTTCTTGATCAAAGTCTGCACTGATGATATCGCCTTTTACCGCTTTATTAGCAAGGGCCAGCGCCTGCTCTAGACTG
>NZ_JBQSVK010000045.1:0-782 GCF_052376195.1 Psychrobacter sp. AOP7-B1-25 | reverse complement strand
TTCCGCTATGTGAAACTTGGTTTCATAAATTAAAACTATTTAATCAAACTTTCGCCGCGCTGTAAACCTTTATTAAAAAAAGATGAGTATAAAATGACAAAACCCTTATCAACATCTACCCCACTATTAAAAAAAATACATGAAATCATGAATCAAAATAAGGGAGAAAACGATCGACAGTTCGTCACGGCACTAGGTCGTGGACTGACGATACTCGCAGCTTTTGAACATGATGAGCGGCTCACCCATCAGCAGCTATGTCAGATGACAGCACTACCAAAGGCAACCGTTACTCGCCTTATTCATACCTTAACGACGCTTGGGTTTTTACGTATCACTGAGCACGGACAGTATCAACTGGGCAGTAGCGCTGTGCGTCTCAGTGCAACCGCATGGAGTCGTCACGATATGGTGGCAGCAGCTGAACCACTATTACGGCAGTTCGCTGTTGAGAATGAAGTATCAGTGAATCTGGCGACTGAAGTCGAAGGAGAAATGCGCTACCACGCCTGCTGTCGTAGTCCTGCTCGCCTATCTGTCAACTTACAGGTTGGCTCAGCGGTGCCCGTTGCACGCACTGCGATTGGACGGGCTTTTTATGCAGCAAGCTCGCAATCTAGACAGGCAGTCATCATTAGTAATCTACAAGAGAATTTGTCTATTGAAGAATACGACCATGCACAAAGTTCTCTAGCCAGCGCGACAGAGCAGTATGAAAAGTATGGCTATACCGTGTCTGCTGGGGATTTTTCTACTGACATATTAGCAGTCGCAGTTGGCGT
>NZ_JBQSVK010000044.1:0-915 GCF_052376195.1 Psychrobacter sp. AOP7-B1-25 | reverse complement strand
TATAGTCACTGCACTACAAAAGAGTTATGTTTTGGATGAATATCATAAAACAATTTAGATAAGTCATTTTCCATCCAACCTTGGCGTAAAAACTTCACTTGAGCCCACTTTTTCTCGATGGGATTTAAGTCAGGACTATAAGGAGGTAAGAATAATAGCCTGTGACCATGCCTGTTAAGCAGCTTTTGAACGCGCTTATGAAAGGCTGCATTATCCATAACGATTACACATTTTCTCTTAAGCTTTGGTATCAGCGTGAACTTGCACCAGTGATAGAAAATCTTTTTATTAATGTTGGTCTTTAAGCAATTGAGTGCAAACAGCGTTTTGCCATATAGTGCACCAATGACGTTGGTTCGATCTTTGGCTTGCCAATTGTAACTGCCAATGCAGGGGCTACCAATGGGTGCATAACCACAAGGACGCATCGTTTCACTCTCAAACCCACTTTCGTCCATATAGACAATAGCAAAGCCTTGAGCAATGTAGTGGTTAAGCTTGGCTAGATAAGTCGCTCTTTTCACAGGACAGGCTTTGGGATGCTCAAGTGTCTTTTTTTTTGCTAACACCAATACGCTTTAAGGCTTTACTGATGCCTGTTGGGCTACAATCAAAACGCTGTGCTCGCTCATAGTGATAATCGTCAGGGTGGTCTTTGACATCTTGAGCTAAGGCTTCATCCTCTATTTTGTAGGGCTTAATATATCGAGTGGTTTTACTATGAAGACGCTTTTTCCACTTCTGGATAGTCGTTGGACTGATATCATAGAAAACAGCAGCTTCAGCAAAGGTCATGCCCTCATCTAAGCTTTTTAAGACTTGTTTGCGATAATCTAGGGAGTAAGTCATGGTTATTTATTGTGGTAATCGTTTAGTTGATTTATTTTATAACATTTTTGTGGTCAGGTGACTATA
>NZ_JBQSVK010000043.1:0-981 GCF_052376195.1 Psychrobacter sp. AOP7-B1-25 | reverse complement strand
TACCCCACTCTCAACTTCGAAAGTGATTGAAAAAAGAAGAGCACCTCACTAATCTATTGTTTTCGACCAAGAATACAATGGAGTTGTGAGATGCCCATAGACGAATTTATCATCAATATCTATTTAATGGTAGAGCAATATTACAAAATAGTCGTCACCCAGCCCTTGCGAGGTGCAGGTTACGCACCAAAGTTGAGTGATCCTGAGATCATTTGCATGGAGATGGTCGGTGAATTTTTACACCTTGATCAAGACAAACAAATTTGGCAATACTTTACCCAGCATTGGCAAGACTGGTTTCCAGCCATCGGCTCATACCCTAACTTCGCAAAGCACTGCGCCAATCTGTGGCAAGTCAAACAGCAGATACAAGATAAAGTCAGTCAAATTGAAGGCCGTGACAACATTCATTTTATGGATGGCTTTCCGATACCCGTCTGTCATTATGGACGCGCTTATCGGCATAAAAACTATCAAGACTTAGCGGCTTTTAGCTACTGTGCGGCTAAGCAAGAGAGATACTATGGCTTTGAGGGACATTTGCTTGTTAACTTATCGGGCATGATTAAAGGCTTTACCGTTGCCCCTGCCAATGTTGATGAAAGAGCGGTTGCGCCTGATATTACTGACCATATCCATGGTTTGCTCGGCGCTGATAAAGGGTATATCAGCCCTAGTCTGACATCGTACTACGACGCTCAAGGAGTGGATTTACAAACGCCACTCAGAGCCAACATGAAAGAGGATAGACCCAAACCTGTGGTAAGACGGCTAATGAAAGCTCGCCGTATCGTTGAAACAGTCATTGGTCAGCTATCAGAACGATTTAATATACAAAGAGTGCGAGCAAGAGATTTATGGCATTTGTCTCATCGATTGATTCGTAAGATTCTGTCGCATAATCTGTGCTTTGTACTCAATAAAAAACTTGGTAATCCGCCTCTTCAGTTTGATTTGCTTATTTCAAGTTGAGAGTGGGGT
>NZ_JBQSVK010000042.1:0-1022 GCF_052376195.1 Psychrobacter sp. AOP7-B1-25 | reverse complement strand
GTATGGCTTTAGGTCGGTTGCAACCAGTTGCGTAGTGTGTGAACAAATAATTAGCCATCGGCACGATAAAATCTTTTGATCTCTATTATTTTTTTATGGCTCTGGCTGTGTGGCTAATTATGCAATTTCTCTTGCTCCTCAGCCCTCCAGTTAACATCTTTTATATGTAATTCTATAGAATCCTATAGATTTGCTGTTTTTTTTCATTCCTCTGTAGCCCTTTGTTTTCGGGAACTACCTGTAATTTCGTAATAGTACCAAGGCGCTCCATTTTAGCCCTACCACAGGTCGTCCGTCCGTGGGGCGGGCGCTCTGGTGGCAGGGGCTAAAATCTCGCTAATTTGGTTTTTTACGGTTTCATTGTCAACTTCTTCAAAAGTTCCAGTTAATCTATTTATTCACCCTATTTTTTTTATTCAATATCCATACACTCAATCTGCTGATTGAGTGCTTTTTTTTATTATTTTTTTTATTTAAAAGACTATGTTATATAGCCTAGGGGGCTATATAACACTTGAAGGAGTCTAAGTTGTTCTCATGCTCTTGGTTCGGCTGGGTTCTGAAATCAGGGAACACTCACCCTAAAGGACTCACAGTTGAAAAACTGCAAATCCTTTAGTGTTGTTACCTTGACGGCGCTTGCTCATGCCCTCGGCACGACTTGGGACACTCATCAGGAGGTCATCACTGTATCAAGCTGACCCTGTTAAGATTACGGCTGATAGCACCGCCTAGACACGCTCTTAACCGCGATTTAAGCCGTTCTTACGCTAGCAAGGGGTGAACCCCAATATACCGCTACAGATACGCTTAAAACGCCACTCATTGCGTTGCTCTTATCCTTTGTCTAGTAACCCCTGTCGGGAGCTTTCGTATCACCCACGCAATGCAGTCGTCGCTGAAGCCTGCCACCCATTGCTAGGGAACAGTTAGAGGACGATAGAGAGGATATAACGATCAAATAAGGAAGTTAGGCGTTTTATATATGTTTTAGACTTGCAAATTAGGCGGTGTGTGTCTTA
>NZ_JBQSVK010000041.1:0-1288 GCF_052376195.1 Psychrobacter sp. AOP7-B1-25 | reverse complement strand
CAATAAAAAAAGGCCACCCTGAATAGGGTGGCCTTTTTTATGACTAATTCATAAGCTCATTACTGAGACTTAATGATTAGTTCAATACGCTAGCAACAACACCAGCGCCTACAGTACGGCCGCCTTCACGAATAGCGAAGCGAAGACCTTTGTCCATAGCGATTGGGTGGATAAGCTCTACGCCCATCTCAACGTTATCACCAGGCATTACCATTTCAGTACCGTCTTGTAATTGGATTGCGCCAGTTACGTCAGTAGTACGGAAGTAGAACTGTGGACGATAGCCGTTTAGGAATGGTGTGTGACGACCACCCTCTTCTTTTGACAATACATATACTTCAGCGTCAAACTTGGTGTGAGGCGTGATTGAACCTGGCTTAGCTAGTACTTGGCCACGTTGTACGTCTTCACGCTTAGTACCACGTAGTAGTACGCCACAGTTTTCGCCTGCACGACCTTCGTCAAGCAGTTTACGGAACATCTCTACACCAGTACAGGTGGTTTTTTGAGTGTCACGGATACCAACGATTTCGATCTCGTCACCAACTTTAACGATACCAGACTCAACACGGCCTGTTACTACAGTACCACGACCTGAGATTGAGAATACGTCTTCGATTGGCATTAGGAACGATTTGTCAACGTCACGCTCTGGCTCTGGGATGTAGGTGTCTAGTACTTCTAGAAGTTCTACAACCGCTGGTTGGCCATATTTGTCTTCTGAACCTTTTAGCGCTTCAGTAGCAGAACCTTTAACGATTGGGGTATCGTCGCCTGGGAAGTCATAGTCGTTCAATAGTTCACGAACTTCCATTTCTACTAGTTCTAGTAGTTCTTCGTCATCTACCATGTCACATTTGTTCATGAATACGATGATGTACGGTACGCCTACCTGACGTGATAGCAAGATGTGCTCACGAGTTTGTGGCATTGGGCCGTCAGTTGCAGATACAACTAGGATTGCGCCGTCCATTTGAGCAGCACCAGTGATCATGTTTTTAACATAATCGGCGTGACCTGGGCAATCTACGTGTGCGTAGTGACGAGTTTCGGTGTCATACTCTACGTGTGAGGTGTTGATGGTGATACCACGTGCTTTCTCTTCTGGTGCTGAGTCAATAGACGCGTAGTCTTTTGCTTCGCCGCCTGATTTGATTGCAGCTACGGTTGCGATTGCAGCGGTAAGGGTGGTTTTACCATGGTCAACGTGTCCGATGGTTCCGACGTTGACGTGTGGCTTGTTACGTTCAAACTTGGCCTTTGCCATGGGTATTTCCTCTTTTTTTGG
>NZ_JBQSVK010000040.1:0-1302 GCF_052376195.1 Psychrobacter sp. AOP7-B1-25 | reverse complement strand
GAGCCCATCTCAGATTCTGTGTAACTGCCATTTAGATTAAATGCCTGCTTATACGATCATCAAACATAATCATAAAGCGATTCAAAGCAGACGTCCAGTTACGAATGGGCATCGACCACTTTTTGGATGCCTGCTGGGTGGCTAAGTACACCACTTTAAATGCTGCCTGATCAGATGGGAACACCTTACGCTTATTCACTGCCGTCCGAATCACACTGTTTAGCGACTCTATCGCATTGGTGGTATAAATCACTTTTCTGATGTCTTTCGGATACTCAAAGAACACCGTTAAGCCCTCCCAGTTATTGCGCCAAGACTTGACCACGTGCGGGTAATCTTTGCCCCAAGTCTCATCAAAGTGCTCAAGATTGGCCTCTGCCATCTCAAGGGTATCAGCGCCGTAAATGGCCTTTAAATCAGCCGCTACGGCCTTTTTATCCGTCCACGGCACAAACTTCATTGAATAGCGCACCATGTGTACGATACACAGCTGAACCTGTGCCTTTGGATAGACGGTGTTAATGGCATCAGGGAAGCCCTTTAGACCGTCAACACAAGCGATTAAGATGTCTTGTACGCCACGGTTTTGAAGCTCGGTAAGAACACCTAGCCAGAACTTAGCGCCTTCATTCTCTGATAGCCACATACCAAGCAGCTCTTTTTTACCGTTAAGGTTAACGCCTAGGGCTAAGTAAATGGCTTTGTTGATGATCTGCTTGTCTTGACGTACTTTGACGACAATGCAGTCTAGATAGACGATAGGATAAACACTGCTCAATGGCCGGTTCTGCCATGCAGTGATGTCCTCTAAGATGTTGTCAGTGACTCTTGAAACCAAGCTACTTGAGATATCGACATCGTAGAGCTCTTTAATGCTCTCTACAATCTCGGTGGTGGTTTGGCCCTTGGCGTAAAGAAATATGATTTTATCATCAAGCCCTGAGATACGGGTTTGATGCTTACTAACGAGTACAGGCTCAAAGCTGCTATCACGGTCTCTTGGGGTAGATATCTCAAGATCGCCTGTGTCACTGCGGACGGTCTTTTTAGTGTGCCCGTTGCGCTTGTTAGGCTTATCCGCCTTTTCATGCTTGGGGTAGCCGAGATGGTCTTCCATCTCAGCCTCTAAGGCAGTATCGATAAAGGATTGCATGAGCTGCTTTTGAAAGTCTTTGATATCATCAAAGCTGTTCATGCTACCAGCCATTTGCTCGGCCAGTTTCTTAATGTCAGATTGGGTAGTCATTGCTTATTCTCCTGTTAGTGGATTATAAGCAGTTACACAGAGTTTGGGAAAGGCTC
>NZ_JBQSVK010000039.1:0-1934 GCF_052376195.1 Psychrobacter sp. AOP7-B1-25 | reverse complement strand
TGCCGTAAATGTAGTCATCTTTAGCAGAACCTTTGACAATATCAATAATATCCGCTGACTCAAAGTACTCTGAGGCAGTAGACATCACGAAATCCAATGTTGTACTATTGCCAGCCACATCAGACGCTTTAATTTGATAGTTACCCTCTGCAAATGCAATGTTAGTAGCATCATCGAGTGGTGTTAAAGTACCGTTTTCGGATTTAAAAGCCTGTAGCGTGTCTTGATCGATATCTGCATTCACTTCTAGATGATTGGTGGCGGTATTGAAGTTTAAAATATCACCTAAGATCGGAGCAGTGGTGTCGATAGTGATATCTTTTACTGTTGTAAAGCTCTCATTAAGTGATTCATCGGTTACCTTGGCTCTAAAGCTATAGTCACCATCTGCTAAGTTAGAAGCCTTACCGTTTGCCAAGACCTGCCATGTCACGCCTTGGTCCGTTGAATACTGATACTCAACTTGGCTACCGGATTCATTGTTCTTAATAGTCAAATCAAAAGTGTTGTCTTGAGTAATGCCATCATCTTCAGATATGCCGGTATCGTCAAAGTTATTAAATACTAATTCGCCTGACTCTGGAGGCGTTGTGTCTGAGGTAATATTAATACGATAAGCACCAATATAGCCTCCTTGCAAGTCAACTACTTTTATATCAAAATTTTCTGCTAGCTGAGATAGGTCTAAACCAAGCTCATTACCGTTTGAACGATAAACGTAAGAACCATCAACTGATAGTTCTAATTGACCATTCTCTGCATCTATAACAATAGGGATAGATGTTGAACTGCCTACTTGAGATATAAGCGATTGTCCGTTTATCTGAAGCTCATAATCATTAGGCACATTAATACCAACGTCGTCATCAGCAAAGATATTACCCACGATACTCTGATAGCCTACAAACTCAGTTTTTTCAACGTCTTTAAACTCAACGACATCAAGACTAATGGTTGAACCGTTTTCTTGTATACCTATATTTAAAGTATAAGTACCTGGGGAAAGGTTACTACCTAAACTCTTATTATATGAACTTGATCCTGCCGATAAAGTACCAATATTACCTGAAGAAGAGCCTGATGGACCAGTTAATGTATAACTACCATTTGCATTAATATTTCGAGAAGAATCAAAAAGACTTAAAGTTACACCTGCATTATCACCCGTCACTTCAAAAACTATAGTGTCATACAAACCATTATATGACTGCTTGTCTACTAATACTTGTTTTTCACTAACAACAGTAGTTTCAAAGGTTTCTTGCAGTTCACGGTTATACACTTCGCTAAATGAATTAACTGTCACATTAGCCGTTTTAATGATTGTTTCTATGCCATCACTCACGGTATAGGTGAAACCATCACTGCCATTGAAATTGGCATTAGGCGTATAGCTATAACTGCCATCATCATTGACGATAACGCTGCCATTCGTTGTGCCTGATACGAGAGCAAAAGTAAGTGTATCACCATCGACATCGGTAGCCGTCGCTAGTTGACCAGTCGCTACGGTATCTTCTATGGCTGTAATAATGCTGTCTTCAGCCACTGGCGCATCATTGACGGCAGCGACAGTAATCGTAGTAGTTTGAGTAATTACGCCACCTTGACCATCATCAATGGTATAAGTGAAGCTGTCTTCACCATGGAAGTTAGCATCTGGTGTATAGCTGTAGCTACCATCGGCATTGACAACGACTGTGCCATTGTTGGCATCTGAGTCTAGGGTGTATGTCAGATCATCACCATCGACATCGGTAGCTGCTTCTAATTGACCCGTCGCTACGGTATCTTCTGTGGCGGCAATGATTCTGTCGGTAGAGACGGGGAGATCATTCACTGAAGCCACAGTAATATCGGCAGTCTTAGTAATGGTTTCTATGCCATCACTCACGGTATAGGTGAAACCATCACTGCCATTGAAATTGGCATTA
>NZ_JBQSVK010000038.1:0-2628 GCF_052376195.1 Psychrobacter sp. AOP7-B1-25 | reverse complement strand
AAAAGAAAACCCTAACCTCAAACCTGTGTTTGTCACACTTACTGTCAAAAATGGCGCTGACCTCAAAGAACGATTTAATCATTTAAAAGACTCTTTCAAGACCTATCAAAGTCGTAGACGTGACTGGTTAAAAAAAGGTCGTGGTTATAATGAGTTTTGTAAGGCTCACGGTATCGTGTACGCCTATGAAATAACAAATAATGGTAAAGGGTGGCACCCTCACCTACATATGATTTTGCTTGTTGATGATTGGATAGACAAAGACAAGTTATCTGATGAATGGAAGGCTATCACTGGTGATAGTTTTATCGTTGATGTTCGTAGAGTTAAACCCTCCAAGGCGGAAGTAGATACTATGGACGTTAAGGAACAGAAGGAAGATTACAGCGATGGCTTTATGGAAGTATTTAAATACGCCATGAAGTTCACAGAATTAACCCACTATCAAATATGGATAGCTCACGAAACCTTATCACCTACAGGACGCTTAACACGCTTACAAGGCTCTATAGGGCTGTTTAGGGGTGTTGAAGTACCTGATACCATGACGGACGATGTAATAGCCGATAATGTGCCTTTCATGTTGATTTTGTATAAGTTCCTGAAAGGAGCTGGTTACTCGGTAGAGTTTATGCAAGATGTGCCATTGGGTGAAGTGTCCATAGATAATTTAGCTGATGCTTTAGCAGAATATAATGCCAGTGGTGAAGTGTTGCCGTCATACATTGTCGTCACTGATGAAAATACGGGAGAAGTGACACGAGTGCGTGAGCCGTGCCCTAGCATCTGACCTGTAAGAGGAGGAGGAGCCCCGACGATCGACGATGATGGGTCTAGGGCGTAGGCACGAATTACAAAATGAGCAAGCATATGCCGTCATTACATTATGGCAGCTTGTAAGGGGGAAACCCCTTAACCCCTAAAATTCTTTTCTCTGAAAAATCCTAATGGCTCTGGCTGTTTAGCTAATTGGCTATTAGCAGCAGCCCCTCTGCCCTCCAGTTAACATCTTTTTGAATAGAAGCGGTCATAGTTTGCTTGTGTAGCCTGTAGCGCGCACAGCATCTTTTTGCTGTGGGTAAGCGTCAAGGCATAAGACTAATAACCTATTAGCAAATAGCTGTTGATTAACTATAGATTATATGATTAAATTAACTAAAAATTATCTAAGGATTAAAAATGAACCCACTAGCATATGCAGATATGAACACAGACGGCAAAGAAAACATATTCGGGCTTTTTCAATACATCGCTCATGATGAATTTGAAGAAGCAGTAAAGAAAAATGAAGTTGTAGACCCTAATCTTAAAACTACTTCAATAAGACTGCATGAGAAGCAATTACAGGTGTTTGACGCTGTAATTCGTTCTTTTGGGCTAACTCGTAATGAAGCGTTTGCTTACGCCATAACACAGTTTATGGCTGATGCTATATCAGGATATGCCTGTGGACGTGCTGAAGCATTTGGCGATACTAATTTTGAACAATCAGCAGCCGATCAGCGTTCAGCGTTTTTAAAATCATTACCACTAGATGATGAATTACGCTCTTATTTATCTGGTTTAACCAAATATGAGTTTCTTAAAAGAATAGGGGTTGAATAATGTTACAGATGACTGGAAAAGTTGTGAACACGTTCACACAGGAAGGCGGACAAGACAAAGACGGTAAGGACTACGAAGCACGTCATAAGGTACAGCTATTAGGTGAGTTCGACTTGCCTAATGGTGATATTAAGCATGACTTGGTTGATTTGAAAGTTGATAACCTGAGTGACTGGACACCGCATAAAGGTAAGGACGTGACCGTTGACATTGGGGTCTACGCTCCAAGCAAGGGCACAGTAATCTACTTCATTAAGAAAGGCTCTAAGCCACAGGTGAGAGGTTTAAGTCATGGTTGATTTATCTAGCATCACAGATTTATCTATGCTTGAAGCAATGGATAAACAGGAATTAGCCAAAGTTGTTAAGGAAACGATAGCAGGTAATGAGAAACAACTGAAAGAGTTGGAAAGGCTCAAAGATGAACTCTTGGCTGATATATCAGAAGGTCGTGACATACTTAAAAAGCTTGGACTAGAGTAGCGCAAGCACCGCCATTTCTAGCGTGGACGTAGGCAAAACCCTTTTGCACGTCACGCAGGAATAGGCGGTTTTTCTTTCACTTGATACTATGGAATTAAAGTGGGGACACTTTACTAAGGATTATGGAATGAAAGGCAATAAAAAACCCCATAATGATGAGATGCTTTTGGCGGGGCAATCATCAGAACAGGGTCAGGATATAGCTGTGGATAGCAATGCTAAACACAGGGCTAGAATAACACGATTTGGACATTTGCGCCAGCAATCAAAGGATATGTCTAACTGGTTATTTACTCAATATGATGAAGCTAGGTCGTTGGATACACCAATGGGCGAACTCATGGCAAAACGCTTTGGGCATTTTGCTAATCTACTTTCGGGCTGCGCTAATTATCTGCTATTCAAACATTACTACACGTTAGACAAATATAAGCTATCAGGGCTTAAAACCTGCAAAAAGCATATGCTATGCCCTTTCTGCTCTGCTATCAGGGCAAGTAAGCAAGCTACTGCCTACCATGACAAGATGGTTCATATCTT
>NZ_JBQSVK010000037.1:0-3163 GCF_052376195.1 Psychrobacter sp. AOP7-B1-25 | reverse complement strand
TATGTGATATTATTGATAACTACTTTGATATTTAGGAGTATGTTATGGGCGTTTCCCTCTACTATACCGCTGAGCGTACGACGCTTTTGACTGAGCAGGAACAAGAAGCTGTTACGCTTATCGTTGATAAATATAATGATCGCTTTGAGCATACAGAAGACACGGAGTCTTTTGATCTTTATGCTTATGATGATAGTGAGTCAGAAGTGATATTAGCAGGTGCTACTAAAATGCCTGCTAGCGCAGAGGTGGAGGTTTTGATGTATAGCATCAATCATTGGCTACAATGTCTGACTGAGATTCGTCTCGTGGTTGCTGAGGCAGAATGGCACGTTCATTTAGATGACAATGATGCGGTATGGGTAGATAATAGGTGGCAGATGGAAGAATAAGTCTTCATTACTATTAGCAGTTGTATAATGATTAGTTGCTAATCATTGCTCACAGAGAAGAGCCCTTAAACGAATATTAGGTTTGAGGGTTTTTTTATGAGTATTTGATTCAGTTTTCTTATCTCTATTATTATCTGTATAGACAGTTTAAGCATTATAAATACATCTATAGTATGAATATATTACTTACTATGTATTCAAAATGATTTGACTTCTATCATTATAGCTGATAATTTTAAACTGTACTTTTATTAAAGGTGTGTAAAAAAGATATCGAAAACTTGTAGACTATGTAATCTAGGATAGATCAAATTGTTTACTTGTAATGCCTTACTCCTATTCTCACAATTATCAAAAGGAATTGATAATGAAGTTAGCTCCTCTTTTTTCAATTGGTGCTTTAGCCGCTATTTCTCTTCTTGGCTGTTCTAACCAATCTGCTGATGCGACAGACGGGTCATCAGCCACTTCTCAAGAAACAACTGTGCTACGATTCTCACATTTCTGGCCAGCAACATCATCTATTAGTAAAGAGGTCTTCGAACCTTGGGCAGAACAGATAGAAACAGATTCTGATGGTCGCCTAAAAGTAGAACTGTACCCTTCAACTGGTCTTGCCAAAGCAGATGTTACCTATGAATCTGCTGCAAAAGGTACGATTGATATTGGTTCACAAGCGCATGGCTATACTAATGGTCGCTTCCCTTTGACTCAGATTACTGAACTTCCTGGTTTATCAAATTCAGCAACGCAAATGGGTTGTATGCTACAGACTCTCTATGATGATGGTACTTTGGCTAGTGAGTATGAAGACTCACATCTATTATTTATGTACGGTGCTGGACCTGGTGCGCTGCATACAACCGACAAATTGATACGCACGCCTGAAGATATGAAAGGCATGCGTATCCGTCGCCCTTCTGCTGTGGCAGGTGATATTATCGAAAGTGCTGGTGCTTCGCCAGTAGGCCTACCTGCTAACGATATGTATACATCGTTGCAGCGTGGCGTTGTTGATGGCTTGAGTTTCCCTTGGGAAGCAGTAACGGCTTTCAAAATTGATGAGATCACTAAGTATCATACTAATATTCCTTTCTATAGTTCAGCGCTTATGGTCACGATGAATAAGGATAAGTACGATAATTTACCTGATGATTTGAAGAAAGTTCTGGATGAAAACTCGGGCATGGCACTAGCTAATAAAGTTGGTGAGGTATTTGATAAACATGACCAGATGGCAATGCAAGCTGCTAAAGATAAAGGTGATGAAATTATCGATATTCCTGACCCATTAAATGATCCAAGTTGGAAAGGTCCGCTCGAAAAAGGAACCCAAAAGTATCTGAAGGACGTTAATGCTTTAGGTTTGGATGCAGACAGCGTTTATGAAAAAGCAAAAGCTGCTAGTGCTGCCTGTAAGGTCTAACCTATTGGAGGTGTCACATGGCATTCTTAGTCAAACTCAGCGTCTTAATCTCTAGATTATGTCAGTTTATCGGCGGTGTTAGTCTCATCATCATCGTACTAACCACCATGCTCGACGTCAGCGCACGCTACATATTCAAACTCACCGGTGGTGAGTTTGGCTTTACCGTCAAAGGTAGTGTAGAGATCGTCTCCTACTTTATGCTATTTGCATTATTAGCTGCCTTTGCTGCTTTCGTTGAACGCTCACAAATCATCGTCGACGTCTTTACTCAAAAAATGCCACAGTCTATTAAAGGCTACCTCATGGGTATCTTTATGATGGGCTTCTTTGTCATCGGTATCGTATTCTCATGGGGACTCTATGAGAGTGCTATTGACGCTGTTGAATATGGCAAAGTCACCCAAGACTTAAGACTCTCTATGATGCCTATCTATGCCATCAGCGCTTTTTTAAGTACCTTACTAGCCATTCGCTCATTGATCGAATCCATCAACATCTTTAAAACAGGCGAATTCTTTGACGCCGAGGAGACAGGCGCATGAGCCCAGAAATTATCGGTGCGATTGGCCTAGTTGTCATGATTCTGCTTGTCATCTTACGAGTACCCGTTGCACTTGCCATGTTAGGTGTCGGTTTAGTAGGTTTTGGTGCGGTTACCGCGCCTAGCGGTGCACTACAAATGCTTAAAGACATTCCTGTTGATGTCTTAGCAAAGTATGATTTTAGTGCCATTCCTTTATTTATTCTTATGGGTGTATTTGCCACCCACTCAGGTATGGCAGGTAAGCTATTTGAAGCAACACGAACCATATTTGGTGGGGTAAGAGGTAGTCTTGGTATTGCAGGTATCGGCTCGTCCGGTATCTTTGCCTCTATCTCAGGCTCATCACTTGCGACTGCCTCTACCATGACCAAAGTCGCGTTACCGCAAATGGAAAAGTACGGTTATCAGCCAGGGTTTGCCTGTGGCATCTTAGCTGCTGGTGGTACGCTGGGTATTATGATTCCGCCCAGTATTGCCTTATTGGTCTACGCCATCTTAACCCAGCAGTCGGTAGGTGATATGTTCATCGCTGGCTTCTTGCCAGGTATGCTCGGTATGGTGATGTATTCCATCACGGTAATGATTATGGTGCGCTGGAAACCTCACTTGGCCCGCCGTGGTGAGAAAACCACTTGGAAAGCCAAGCTGCTGTCACTGACAGGTCTTATACCATTTAGTTTTATCTTTATCATCATTATCGCTGGTATCTTCTTTGGGTTATTCACGCCAACAGAAGGAGCAGCAGTAGGAGCATTTGTCTCTTGGGCTTATGCCTTTGCTAAAGGTATGCGTTTAGAT
>NZ_JBQSVK010000036.1:0-3197 GCF_052376195.1 Psychrobacter sp. AOP7-B1-25 | reverse complement strand
GAATAGTATATTTATATGAAGAATTAGAGGCAATATTACCTATTGAGTCTATTTTTCCAGCGGCTTCGTATTCAATATTCACATCAGTTATAAGATAAGGACTCTTATTATTTATAATGATTTTGCCTTTATCTGATTCAAAAGGTGCGCATGATATTAGAAATATACTTATCAAAACAAGCAAAAAACTCTTATTCATAATCATGCTCACCCTAATTTTCTTCGTCTGGTCTTTAATCGGTTCAGCTCGTCTTGTTTGCGGGCTATCTTTTGTTCTATCGTTGGCATAATCTCACCTAGAAAAATTTATGGTCTGTGTTAGTATAACAGTGAATTGGAGTTGTTTCACTTGGCTGTCTTTTTAGACAAGTGCGAGTTTTCGACTTCACAAATGTTTATTCCCTGACGGTCACACATTTATAAAATCAAAACATCGGCAGGGGTAAACCCCCACACCCCCAGCACTACGAAAAGACGTAGTGCTAAAAGACAAAAATATGAGTATTTAGAAATGGCTATTTTTATCGCATCAACCAAATCCATATCACGAGGCAGTGGACAAAGTGCCGTTGCCAGTATGAGCTATCGAGCAGGGATAGAACTAGAGGATAAGCGCTATGGTAAGACCCACGACTATTCAAAAAAGCATGGGGTGAAGAGCACGGATATTATTTTGCCCTCAAGACTGGCAGCAGCCAACGCTGAAATTTCACACAGTGGTTTATGAAACAAAGCGAAGGCAGCCGAGAAGCGAGTCGATGCGCGTGTTGCTGGTTAATCTACCGCATGAATTAAGCGCAGAAGATCGCAAAACAATCGCGCATCAGTTCGCCCAAACGCTTGCAGACAAATATGGCGCTATTCATCGACTAACTGATAAAGAAATTAGGCCGTAGTAGCGGTGACGTTGGACGAATGAATAGAGACATTATTTCATCATTCATCTATGTCAAAGCCTTGGATATCTATATCTCAGACTATAGCCGATCTAATGAAGTTAAGGAGTCGCTAAAGAGTACCTAGCAGATACTATTAGTAAAACGCGTTATTAGCTCAAATATGAGCTTAGAGCGTCTTTAAGTACTTTTGCTGAATAATATAGCTATAAATTGTCTAAAGACCAAAATACGGCAATATAGAGCTGTATAAGCTCATTTAATTACAATAAAGATAGAGCTGTTACCCAAAGTCGTGGTGTAAGTCGCTAATAGAATCTCTTTTTATCAAATTCTGATAAATAATTTCAATTTTTCACTGTCCAAATCTTCCTAATTTTCAATAAAACGTTTTCTTAGGGTTTTATTTATTCTTGTTTATTCTTGTTTATTCTTGTTTAAGAGCTATTTTTCCCTTTTAAAATCAGTAAGTTACGAGCGTAAAAAACACCTATTGAGCAAAGAAAACACCTATTGAGCAAAGAAAACACCTATTGAGCAAAGAAAACACCTATTGAGCAAAGAAAACACTTAAAAAAAATTTTGTGATTTTTATTTGTGTTTTTTAAGTGAGTAAGCTAGCATGTCAGTTATTAATATTACTGCTGATAGGTTCAAATATGGAAAATAATTTAGTCGCACAATCTAATGCTTTAGTACTAGCGGCGTATGCTATGAGCACCAAAGAGAAGCAACTACTATTCTCTTGTATTAGTCATATTGACAGTAGACCAGACGCTGTACAAATAACCAAACAAACGAAATTTACAATTACTGTTGAGCAGATAATGGAGGTTTTCTACCATGATGGGAAAAAACAAAATATATATAGGGACTTAGAAACAGCGGCGGACAGCCTATTCGACAGGGAGGTAACAATACAACTTGATGGAAATAAAAGGTTGCGGACTAGATTTGTATCAGGCGTATTGTTTGATACTGATAATAACTTGATAACAGTTACTTTTGCAGAAGATATACTACCGTACTTAACTCAATTAAAAGCAAACTTTACTAAGTACAGATTGATTGAAATAGCCGAGCTATCAAGCACACATGCTATACGTCTGTATGAACTGATTGTCTGTTGGATCGGTCAGTACCAATATAGCAAGACCTTAGACCTTGAAGATTTTAAGTATATTATGGGTGTATCAGGCAAGTATAAGCAGTTTGGACAGTTGAGAGAACGTGTCATAGATAAAGCGTTAGAAGAAATCAACGCTAATACTGAATACAAAATAACGGTTGATTATCGAAAAGTGAGACAGTCCTTTGTTAGCCTTACCTTAAAGTTTCATAAAAAATCTTTGGCGAGATTAGAGAACAAAGATGGCAGTTTATCAAACGATAAGATTGATGCGATAGTTAGAACAGAGCAGTTTGTAGCTGACTATAATAACTATCGCCGTTTAAGCCATAACGCAAAGATGAATACAGATGATTTTAGGCGAGAGATGAAAGATTATCTAATAACTTATCCTGAAGATTTCACAAAAAGACCGCTAGAAGATTATTTGAAGTCCCCTAGTAAGAAGTAGCAATACTGTCCAACACTCATAGACCGTTATAAGTAGTTCTCTTATAGCAGTCTATTTTAAGTGGTCTATTAATAGGTTTGAGGGGATAAAACACTGGTTCCCTTGGGGTATAGCTGATAACCGTTATTTTTTAACTCTAAAATATGCTATTCCTACTTAGCTATGTTTTTTTATGGAGGTTTTTAATGAAGAGAGTATATGTTCTTGAACATGCTATTGATGGTTTGACCGAAAACATGAGATTATTAGGCGTTTATGACTCTAAACAAGAGGCAGAAAAGGCTATTAAAACCCTTAGTGACAAGCCAGGCTTTAAAGATCATCTTGATGATTTTTTGATAGATGAGTACGAATTAAATAAACTTTGTTGGTCTAGTGGTTTCTAAGCTATCCGATGCCTGTATAGTGCACCGAACAAGTGAAGGTATACTCAAAGAACTTTATTGACCGGCTATCTAAACAGATTAGAAGCAGTCACTTCAGAAACGATTATAATAGATTTTATCCTTATCCAGATGCTCCAGAGGATAAGAGAAAGGAAATTTCCGAAGCATTCCATTTGTGGCTAGACTCAAATTTATAGCGAATGGGTGCTATTCGATGTCAAATTGATATTTCTGTTTATCATACTTAGCCGCATAGGGTACTACGTTCGCAGAATGCTTTTTTTTATGCCTATCAATATAATTGATATTTATTGAGTCCTCGGCATCAGTATATT
>NZ_JBQSVK010000035.1:0-5157 GCF_052376195.1 Psychrobacter sp. AOP7-B1-25 | reverse complement strand
CCGTGATGATTAACTACTGATACCCTGTATTGCATATAGCCTCAAATATTAAAAAGCCCCAAGCTACTTTCTCAAGTGGCATGGGGCTTTTTAATAGCAAGTCTAAATAAACAATTATTGGTACCATGAGTCTACAACCAAGCATTCAAGTCCTCACTAGTGAACCGAACCAAGTAAAGCATCTGATTGGTTCCCTTAGGGTTATACTAATAAGGTGTTAAAAGGAGCTAAAAATGAAACTCGCAGAAGCCCTACTTATTCGTAGCGATATGCAAAAAAAACTTGCTCAAATTAAAGGACGTATTCGTAGTAATGCTAAAGTTCAAGAAGGCGATACGCCAAATGAAGATCCAAGTCATCTAATAATTGAGGCTAGTCAAGTCATTACTGAGCTATCTACTTTGATTGAACGTATTCACCGTACCAATGCAGTTGCTAAGACGGATAAAGGTCAATCAATGCTGACGCTATTGGTTGAACGCGAGGCGTTGGAGATGCGCCACAAACTATTAATTGAAGCAATTGAAGCGACCGACACTGAGGCAGATCGTTATAGTCATCGTGAAATTAAATGGAATATTATGGTCTCAGTAGCTGGGTTACAAAAGCAAGCCGATGACCTGGCGATGAAACTACGCAAAATTAATATTGTCATTCAAGCCAATAACTGGCAAATTAACCTTGTTGAATAAGATTTGTAGACTACTAAATTTATAATTCTCTATTCTTATAGTCATAAATGAATAGAACCACCTATTGGAACCGATTGGGCGAGTGTCAGACCCCTTACCTACACAACAGGGGGTTGAAAAAATACTGTAGTGTTTGTCATGCGTTGCGGGTAGACGCTTTTTTTACTACTTATGCCCCGAACACATCACAGCTCACAAGGTACTACTTAGACCTTACTACCAGATACTGACAGTCGGTTTCAACTTTACGTTTAATGCCTCTTGATACGCCGATTATCAAGAGCGTCATCTACGAGTACTACGCATTTACCAAACTCAACACCCCGTGTTAAACCTCTCTAATCCACGACTCCATTCAAGTCCTCACTAGGGAACCGAACCCATCTAACACACTCATAAGACCTAGTATTCAAGATACTCTCTGATGGGACGTTTATTAAACTGTGTAGGGTCTTTTTTAAGGCGGTTAACCATTTCAAACTCCCATTCTTGCTGTGACTGCCCAGCTGGGCTAGTTGGGCTTACTAAATGATTGTATTCCGCCATAAAAGCAGGGTTACGAGCAATTCGCCCTAGCTGCTTATCATTCAATCCATCGACCGTAAACATATCTCCTGTACTAACGTCGCGCTCCTTATTAACTACATCCGTCTTAGCTTTTGGCTTTTCATAAACAGTAAAACTAAATCCTGCAATTTTGCGACCTTTTTTCTTTTGAGTGTAACTAACATTGAGATCTGATTTTTCGTTTATCTCTTCAACAGCAAGGTTTAAGACCCTTTTTTTGAAGTTGCTCATAGTTTGATATTCATCATCTTCAACTCCAAGCTGACCTCTAAATTTCTCCAATTCAAAAACAGGTGTTTTTTTGGCTTGCTTCCATTGAACCAGCAGCTCATAGAGCCTTACTGAATAATTACTATCCATTTCAGCTGTTTGTTCTAGTAAATATTTAGTAAAAAACTCTTCAGCCCCATCAATCCGAGTAATTCCTTGTACTACAGCTGGAGTAAATACAACTTCAATCGCTCCTTCGTCATCTAAATATCTAACTTGGGATAACCAACGAGATTTAACTAACTTACCTTCATCATCAACATAGCTAAAGCGTCTGTTAAATAGCGTATCTTCAGCGTCCTTCATCATTAGATAACCGTTTTGGCGAGTGGTATTAAAAACTTCAGCATATCTTTTAGCATCAATACGAAGTGGTATCTCTGCACTCAACCCTGTACCAGTTTCTCTAGCGTCTACAACGGCTAACTGCACAATGCGTATTTCTGATAGTTTTAGATTTTGTAGTACGGTGTTTAGATAGTTGGTTTTCACCACTAAATTAGATTTAGACATAATAACCTTCATAATTGAATACTTATATTTAATTGTATCTTTGAATACTTTTTTATTCAAGTATTCAAATGGTAAGTAAACGTATTCGAATGGGTAAGTAAACGTATTCGAATGGGTAAGTAAACGTATTCGAATGGGTAAGTAAACGTATTCGAATGGAGGTTTCAGACCTTTAGTAGCAAGGGATACAGAGGGCTTAAAAGCATTTAAAAGCATTTAAAAGCATTAAAAGCATTTTTTTTATTTTTTACTAATGAAAAAGACAAAAGAAAAAAGCATTAGTTACCACAAAATATTTGGATTTTTTATGCCTTCTTGGATCAGATGATTGATCAACTCTTTCTTTCTAGTTTGTTCATCAATTTATTTTTTACCTTAGTAATAAGCTATAGAAACCGCTCTATCTGTCTATAGGATTAGATTTAATAGCATTAAATATCTATTTTGATAGATACCTAGCCCTTTCATATTTAACCCTCTCTACAGCGATTCTACGGCTTTCTAGCTGCATTGCCTCATTTACTCTAGCAATTTCCTCTTGATTTAACCCTTCAGTCGCCAGTAAGTAAGGCTCAACACGTTTTTTAAGGGTGTCATAGCTCGCTTCCGCAACGCTTTTATCCAATCTAGCTTTCTCATAGTCCATTAGGATGCTGTTAGCAGCCTTCACAGTCGGTTCTATTTGCTCAATAACGGCTGCTGTGACCTTTTCCCTATACCGAGCCTTGCTTTCAAACATTTCAGGCTTAGGTGATACGGTTTCGATACTAAAATCTCTCGCGTGATTGATGTCATGGTAATACTCCTTGATGCTGGTATGCTTGGCTTTAGAGCCTTCTTTACCCCTCGTTAACCCTAAATCAGCGACCGTATTGGCAAAATCGGTTTGCATCTTGTTTAATTTAGCCCTTCCACCTAGAAAATCCTTACAGTTGAGCTTACCTCTTTGGTCAATAGGAACTACATAAGCGACTAGGTGCGGTGTGCTTATGTCCCGATGAATACTCATACTCGCAATGTTTTCTTCCCCATGCTTATCCATGAGCCACTGAGCAGATCGTTTAAAAAATTCTCCTTCTTGGCTTTTTCCCCAGCCTTCCCATTCAGGACTGGCGGTTATTAAATACTCGATACATAGCACCGCATCAGAGCGTCTTTTTTCAGGGAGCCGGTCTTTTATTGCCTGTTTGACGGCTTCAGGGGTAGCAACGCTATGATAATTTTTAGGGGTGAGGTTGGGGTCAGTATTGGGCGTTTCTATCGTTCGGTAGCTGTGTGCAAGACTGCCACCAATGTTGCCCATCGTCTTCAATTTCGCCGTCCTCAAAATTGCATAGTTCATTGCCACTTTTTCCTGATAATTAGGTGTTATTTCACTAAAGTGTACTTACTACACCATAATTTCACCCGTTACGAAAGCGTAATTTTTACGGCAAAAGGCAGTAAAAAAGGGCTGTTTTTCACTGTTTTTCAACTTGGCTGTTTACAGATTGTAAACGCATTTTTTCTTTTTAAATCAATACCTAAGAGCGATTTTGTTTGCACTTTGTATACACCTGAATTTCAATAAACCTAACAATATCAGCTATTTGGCAGTCCCTTTAGGGTGCGTAAGGTGTAGTCATCAAATTAGGTGGGAAATAACGGATTTTTTAACTGTCGTAAAATCTGCTACAAAAAAGGGGTTATAAGAGCGTTACTTCTCGTTTTTCACTGGCATAATCTTAGGCTGGTACAAACAACTTATTAACCTAAAAAAATCATCTGTAGCTACAGATGATTCTAATAGCGGAGTTATTTATGAGCATGATCGGTGTATCAGTAGCCAGCAGTAAAAGTCTTCAACTTGAAGCCACTCAAGAAGCCTACAATAGAGCTGTTGTGAAGCTTAATTTGCTGTTAATTGAAGATAAAACCCACGAAGAAGTGGTCAGAAGCAAGTTATTTGAAGTCATGGATGAAAGAAATCAGCTTGGGAAATACTCCACTTCCGATCTTTATGTCATGCAAAAAAGCATTGAGAAAACGGTTGATGATTTTCTTGCTGGATTGAATGAGCAGACTATTACCACTTAGATTAGCGAGAAGATGGAACGCTAAAGCCATTGAGGTTTAATCACCTTTCGCTTATATTGGATGTATAGATATAAGCGAAAGGTGATTGCTATGACTACAACTAATTATAATATACGGCTTGACCAGGATCTGAAGGATAGGTCTTTTTCTGTTCTAGAAAGCTATGGACTAACACCTTCACAAGCCATAAGACTGTTCTTAAACCAAGTAGCCGATACTAATGCGATTCCTCTGTCTTTTGACTATCAACAACCTAAGCTCAACGCGCAAACTATCGCTGCTATTGCAGAGGTCGCGAGCGGTAAAGGCACTAAGTACAACAGCTTTGGTGATTTGATGGATGAGCTAGAAGGCGAGGCTGATGAGATCCATTGAAGTATCCAGTCAGTTTAAGAGAGATGCCAAAAAGAATTATCTAAGCTTGCTCACTCCTGCATGGGGTGAGGTGCTTAATTGTTTGACTAACGATATACCGCTACCGGCTAAATACAAAGATCATGCGTTGACCGGCAATCATAAGGGGTTTAGAGACTGCCACATCAAACCTGATTTGGTACTTATCTACCGTGTTCAGAGCGAGACGGTAGATTTTGTTAGGCTGGGTAGCCATTCAGAGGTGTTTGATTAGCCTGTTTTAAGTGGTTCCACAATGACAGTCTGTTTTGAGTAGTCTGTTAATAGGTTTTTGGGGTGAAACAGCTGGTTCCGCTGGGGTATACCACAAGAGAACCAATGAGATCGAATCCTTCTATCCAACGTTATTTGAGATAACGCCCGTTACGTTTTTCAGCATAAATCACTTAGACATAGTGATTAACTGTATGTCATTATTTACTTTTAAATTAATCTCTTATTCTAATTAATAAACAGTCTGCCGAAAGACTGACGCATTTCAGGGTCTTATTATGAAAAAACTATCAACATTGAAGAAATCTCTTGTAATGGCACTGAGTGTCGCAAGCTTTAGCATGGCCTCTGTTTCAGCCACTCAAGCAGCCACTGCTATGAATGAGGTAACGGCAGCATCACAGAGTAAGAT
>NZ_JBQSVK010000034.1:0-5574 GCF_052376195.1 Psychrobacter sp. AOP7-B1-25 | reverse complement strand
ATTAAAAGATGATATGATGGTCAGCTCGCTAAATAGGATAAGCCATATTGGCTTGAATATTTAGTTTGAAAAACTAGCACTGGACGACAGTGTCAGACATTATTTAAAAGCATAACTAAAGAACAACTTGTGTGGATTTTTGCTGATTCAGAATGCTAAAAAATAAAGTTGACTATCTTTTCTTTTCGGAAAGATTATTAACTATAAAAATTATCATTTAAGACAGCAGAAAAACTCAAAGTTAATTCATTACGAACATAATTTTTAGCGATTTTGCCAGATTAGATGAGCCAAGTTTAGAAGCTTCTTTAAAGAGCTTCATAGCAAGATTAAACTGAAGAGTTTGATCATGGCTCAGATTGAACGCTGGCGGCAGGCTTAACACATGCAAGTCGAGCGGAAACGATAGGAGCTTGCTCCTAGGCGTCGAGCGGCGGACGGGTGAGTAATACTTAGGAATCTACCTAGTAGTGGGGGATAGCTCGGGGAAACTCGAATTAATACCGCATACGTCCTACGGGAGAAAGGGGGCAACTTGTTGCTCTCGCTATTAGATGAGCCTAAGTCGGATTAGCTAGATGGTGGGGTAAAGGCCTACCATGGCGACGATCTGTAGCTGGTCTGAGAGGATGATCAGCCACACCGGGACTGAGACACGGCCCGGACTCCTACGGGAGGCAGCAGTGGGGAATATTGGACAATGGGGGAAACCCTGATCCAGCCATGCCGCGTGTGTGAAGAAGGCCTTTTGGTTGTAAAGCACTTTAAGCAGTGAAGAAGACTCCGTGGTTAATACCCACGGACGATGACATTAGCTGCAGAATAAGCACCGGCTAACTCTGTGCCAGCAGCCGCGGTAATACAGAGGGTGCAAGCGTTAATCGGAATTACTGGGCGTAAAGCGAGCGTAGGTGGCTTGATAAGTCAGATGTGAAATCCCCGGGCTTAACCTGGGAACTGCATCTGAAACTGTTAGGCTAGAGTAGGTGAGAGGGAAGTAGAATTTCAGGTGTAGCGGTGAAATGCGTAGAGATCTGAAGGAATACCGATGGCGAAGGCAGCTTCCTGGCATCATACTGACACTGAGGCTCGAAAGCGTGGGTAGCAAACAGGATTAGATACCCTGGTAGTCCACGCCGTAAACGATGTCTACTAGTCGTTGGGTCCCTTGAGGACTTAGTGACGCAGCTAACGCAATAAGTAGACCGCCTGGGGAGTACGGCCGCAAGGTTAAAACTCAAATGAATTGACGGGGGCCCGCACAAGCGGTGGAGCATGTGGTTTAATTCGATGCAACGCGAAGAACCTTACCTGGTCTTGACATATCTAGAATCCTGCAGAGATGCGGGAGTGCCTTCGGGAATTAGAATACAGGTGCTGCATGGCTGTCGTCAGCTCGTGTCGTGAGATGTTGGGTTAAGTCCCGCAACGAGCGCAACCCTTGTCCTTAGTTACCAGCGGGTTAAGCCGGGAACTCTAAGGATACTGCCAGTGACAAACTGGAGGAAGGCGGGGACGACGTCAAGTCATCATGGCCCTTACGACCAGGGCTACACACGTGCTACAATGGTAGGTACAGAGGGCAGCTACACAGCGATGTGATGCGAATCTCAAAAAGCCTATCGTAGTCCAGATTGGAGTCTGCAACTCGACTCCATGAAGTAGGAATCGCTAGTAATCGCGGATCAGAATGCCGCGGTGAATACGTTCCCGGGCCTTGTACACACCGCCCGTCACACCATGGGAGTTGATTGCACCAGAAGTGGATAGCTTAACCTTCGGGGGAGCGTTCACCACGGTGTGGTTGATGACTGGGGTGAAGTCGTAACAAGGTAGCCGTAGGGGAACCTGCGGCTGGATCACCTCCTTATAGACGCATTCGGTCAGCAAGAATTCACAACAAGTTGTTCTTTAGTTTAAGCTTACGTTTTTGACAAACGTATTAGGGTCTGTAGCTCAGCTGGTTAGAGCACCGTGTTGATAACGCGGGGGTCGGTGGTTCAAGTCCACCTAGACCCACCATTTTACAATGGGGCCATAGCTCAGTTGGTAGAGCGCCTGCCTTGCACGCAGGAGGTCAACGGTTCGACTCCGTTTGGCTCCACCACTACTTTAGTTAAGCTTAGAGTGCTAAATAAATAAAATAGGTATTAAATAGAAACAAGTGATTGTGATTGATTACTTCTTTCTGTTTTATACAGAATCTGTGACTCGACGAGAGCATAGAGACTATTTAAAAACATAGATATGAGTCTGGGTTAGGAAGCGCGTGTTCACGCGCACTTCCTAACCTTAGTAATCGACCTCTTAACGACATCAGTTGTTATCCCAGGGGTTGATTACTAAAAAAGTAAAGAGAACTGAATCAAGCGTATAAAATTAGGTGATATCGTTATCATAATTAGATTGTATGACACTTAGAAGTCGAAAGACTACTTGGGGTTGTATGGTCAAGTAATGAAGCGCACATGGTGGATGCCTTGGCAGTCAGAGGCGATGAAAGACGTGACAGCCTGCGATAAGCTTCGGGGAGGCGGCAATATCCTGTGATCCGGAGATTTCTGAATGGGGAAACCCAGCTAGCATAAGCTAGCTATCCTAATTTATTAGGAAGCGAACGAGGGGAAGTGAAACATCTCAGTACCCTTAGGAAGAGACATCAATTGAGATTCCCCTAGTAGCGGCGAGCGAACGGGGAGAAGCCGATTAGTGCTAATGTAGAAGAACAGCGTGGGAAAGCTGACCGTAGTAGGTGATAGTCCTGTATTCGAAACATTAGCGTTAACATATTAAGTAGAGCGGGGCACGAGAAATCCTGTTTGAAGATGGGGGGACCATCCTCCAAGGCTAAATACTCCTGACTGACCGATAGTGAACCAGTACCGTGAGGGAAAGGCGAAAAGAACCCCTGTGAGGGGAGTGAAATAGAACCTGAAACCGTGTGCGTACAAGCAGTGGGAGCCCACTTGTTGGGTGACCGCGTACCTTTTGTATAATGGGTCAGCGACTTATATTCTGTAGCAAGGTTAACCGTTTAGGGGAGCCGTAGGGAAACCGAGTCTTAATAGGGCGTCTAGTTGCAGGGTATAGACCCGAAACCGAGTGATCTATCCATGAGCAGGTTGAAAGTGCCGTAACAGGCACCGGAGGACCGAACCCACTGTCGTTGAAAAGCCAGGGGATGACTTGTGGATAGGGGTGAAAGGCTAATCAAACTCGGTGATAGCTGGTTCTCCCCGAAAGCTATTTAGGTAGCGCCTCGGACGAACACCATTGGGGGTAGAGCACTGTTTCGGCTAGGGGGTCATACCGACTTACCAAACCGATGCAAACTCCGAATACCGATGAGTGATATCCGGGAGACACACGGTGGGTGCTAACGTCCATCGTGGAGAGGGAAACAACCCAGACCGCCAGCTAAGGCCCCAAATTCCTAGTTAAGTGGGAAACGAGGTGGGAAGGCATAGACAGCTAGGAGGTTGGCTTAGAAGCAGCCATCCTTTAAAGAAAGCGTAATAGCTCACTAGTCGAGTCGGCCCGCGCGGAAGATGTAACGGGGCTCAAACTAGGAGCCGAAGCTGCGGATTTGAATTTGTTTTCAAGTGGTAGGGGAGCGTTGTGTAAGCCTGTGAAGGTGTGTTGTAAAGCATGCTGGAGGTATCACAAGAGCGAATGCTGACGTGAGTAACGATAATGCGAGTGAAAAGCTCGCACGCCGGAAGATCAAGGGTTCCAGTCCAACGTTAATCGGGGCTGGGTGAGTCGACCCCTAAGGCGAGGCCGAAAGGCGTAGTCGATGGGAAATCGGTTAATATTCCGATACTTGTTTATAATGCGATGGAGGGACGGAGAAGGTTATGTCAGCCTGGCGTTGGTTGTCCAGGTGAAAGGATGTAGGTTTATAGCTTAGGTAAATCCGGGCTATTCTATACCGAGATCTGATAGCAAGCTGTACTTGTACAGCGAAGTGGCAAATACCATGCTTCCAGGAAAAGCTTCTAAGCAATAGTTATAAACGAATCGTACCCTAAACCGACACAGGTGATCAGGTAGAGAATACCAAGGCGCTTGAGAGAACTCTGCTGAAGGAACTAGGCAAAATGGTACCGTAACTTCGGGAGAAGGTACGCTGTTGGTGGTGATAGGACTTGCTCCTTGAGCTGCTGGCAGTCGCAGATACCAGGCTGCTGCAACTGTTTATTAAAAACACAGCACTCTGCAAACACGAAAGTGGACGTATAGGGTGTGATGTCTGCCCGGTGCTGGAAGGTTAATTGATGGGGTTAGCGTAAGCGAAGCTCTTGATCGAAGCCCCAGTAAACGGCGGCCGTAACTATAACGGTCCTAAGGTAGCGAAATTCCTTGTCGGGTAAGTTCCGACCTGCACGAATGACATAATGATGGCAGCGCTGTCTCCAGCAGAGACTCAGTGAAATCGAAATCGCAGTGAAGATGCTGTGTACCCGCGGCTAGACGGAAAGACCCCGTGAACCTTTACTACAGCTTTACATTGAACTTTGACCTGACTTGTGCAGGATAGGTGGGAGGCTTTGAAGCCGAGACGCTAGTCTTGGTGGAGCCAATCTTGAAATACCACCCTGGTCATGTTGGGGTTCTAACTCAGGTATAACAATACCGAGGACAATGTATGGTGGGTAGTTTGACTGGGGCGGTCTCCTCCTAAAGAGTAACGGAGGAGTACGAAGGTGCGCTCAGACCGGTCGGAAATCGGTCGTAGAGTATAAAGGCAAAAGCGCGCTTAACTGCGAGACCCACAAGTCGAGCAGGTACGAAAGTAGGTCTTAGTGATCCGGTGGTTCTGTATGGAAGGGCCATCGCTCAACGGATAAAAGGTACTCTGGGGATAACAGGCTGATACCGCCCAAGAGTTCATATCGACGGCGGTGTTTGGCACCTCGATGTCGGCTCATCTCATCCTAGGGCTGAAGCAGGTCCTAAGGGTATGGCTGTTCGCCATTTAAAGAGGTACGCGAGCTGGGTTTAGAACGTCGTGAGACAGTTCGGTCCCTATCTACCGTGGGCGTTGGAAATTTGAGAGGATCTGCTCCTAGTACGAGAGGACCAGAGTGGACGAACCACTGGTGTTCGGGTTGTCATGCCAATGGCATTGCCCGGTAGCTACGTTCGGATGGGATAACCGCTGAAAGCATCTAAGCGGGAAGCCCACCTCAAGATTAGATTTCCCTAAAGAGCCGTTCAAGACTAGGACGTTGATAGGCAGGGTGTGGAAGCGCAGCGATGCGTGTAGCTAACCTGTACTAATTGCTCGTTTGGCTTGACCATACAACACCCAAGTGGTTTGTATACAAGTCTAATTAATCTGTCATAGACAGAACATTTCGATATCACCTTTAACCTTGATTCAGTTAGGTTAAGTGATACTTAGTCAAATAAGTAAAACTATAAAACAGACTCATATCTAACCCCCTTTGCTGACGACAATAGCGCGATGGCCCCACCTGATCCCTTCCCGAACTCAGAAGTGAAACATCGTTGCGCCAATGGTAGTGTGGTTCGCCCATGTGAGAGTAGGTCATCGTCAGCTCTCTATTC
>NZ_JBQSVK010000033.1:0-5844 GCF_052376195.1 Psychrobacter sp. AOP7-B1-25 | reverse complement strand
TACACCAAGTATGCAAGCTTGGCTTGATAACATAAGAAAAAATATATAACTAGGCCTTGATAATGCTTTGGCTGTAACAGGGCATAGGTTATACAAAACAGAGGTGATTGAATATTTGAAAGCAGATTTGCAAAGTTTAGCGAATGTACAACTTGCGACATTGAATTGGGTAGATTGGTTCAATAAAAAGCGTATACACAGTGCATTGGGCTATGTATCGCCTTTTGAGTTTGGAGACCTTCCTAAATTTTGTGTAAGTATTTAATCTAAACGTCAGTTACACAGAATCTGGGATGGTCTCATGAGCATCTACTTCTTAATCATTTGGCTTAAAGCTTGGAAGTACGATGTATTGACCCATAGAGTCGCAATCAAACAGTAGAGACACCGTAACATCGTGCTTCTCTCCTACCCATTGGCTCATTCTTAACACTTCGTCCATGTCATGTATTCTAAGAGCGTGTTCAGGGGTTTTGGCATAAGCTGCTCTAGTCACTAACTCATCATCTTCAAACGCCGCTAGAAATTCATCACGTTCTTCTAAATGAATAACATAACCTAGCATTTCACAATCATCAGGTAGCCCTTGATCGGCAAGCAGTTTAGCTATATTAACTTCATTAACACCTAGCTGTTCTAATTTACGATTTTGAGCATCAGCTATGCGTTGCTCTTTACTACCTCTACGTTTCGCTTGACCCATCTTAATCTCCAAGTATCTTGTTAAAAAACCCTTTTGGCTTATTGTACTGTGCTTCAAATTCAGCCCGTAAGCGCTCCTCGATCTGCTTTTCAAGCTGCGGAGTTAGCTCCTCAATCAGTTTGGGGCGTAAATCTTCTTCTATTTGCTCTCTACGGTCATATTCAGCATCTTCCGCTACTTCCCTATCATCTTCTTCTTTTCGTTGAACCTCGGCTAAATAAGAGTGCAATCTGTGCTTTTTATTCTGCTCAATCGTGTTTATTGTGTTCAAACTAAATTTATTTCCATTAACTAGCAAGAAATTAAATTTACCTCTAGTTGATCTAGTTGCCTGATAAGCCTTAGCGCTATGCAGCTGACCTTTTTTATTTTTAGTCCACTCTCTAGGTTGTACTAACATGATTTTCATGTAGTAATCATGCAAAACCTTGTTGTTAAAACTAAAAATAGTCATGTGATAACAGTCTTTTTTAACATTCTTCATGTGTTCAACAAGTAAATACTCAATGCGCTGTCGTGATTTTTCAGTGCGCTCGTACTCAAAAGCAATTTTCACATCTTCACCTGACTCGATATTTTTTAAATACAATAAAACATCAATCATCAAAGGTTTGTATCGAACCTCTTTACTTATACCCATTAGATTAAACTTCGTATGTTGCTCTGACAAGAATACTAAAAGTGACTCATGCAGCCCAACTTCATGATGAACACGGCTTGAGTCAATGAATTTGCGTTTATTCGGTAGCTTTGCCTGGTCGTCATCAATAATCCTATCTTCAAGCAATACGCCAAGCCCCTGCTTACCTAGCATCAGTAAATCTTTACTGTAAAAGTTGTTTTTAAACTTTTGAATATAGCCGTGTCTGATTAAATCAGCGATAAAGCGATAGCCTGTGCTGCCCTTAGCATTGGTTAGTTTTAGCAACGTTTCTCTATTTGAGTAGCCAAAAATATAAAGCCACCTAACGATAAGCTTTCTACGTTCTATGTTTACGCCTAATAAGTCTTTAGTATCAGATAGCACCGCTATATGATCGTGTACCTCTTTAAGCGTGGCCTTATCGCCAAGTAACATTTAAAACTCCTAATTCTGAATTTGGGGAACGCTGCCCCCATGGGCAGCGCAAGCCTGAAAGGTGTATTTTCGTCCAGAAAATGCACAGTCAATCACCCTAGTGTTGACTGCGTGGGGGAGCCATGACCGTAGCACAAGCGTCCAGCGATAGTGCAATCGACCCCTAGGACGATGGTAGGGCATGGGGGCTAGCCCCCCGTCGGCCAGTAGCCGACAAACGTAACTTGGGGTGGCTTTTTACCCCAGAAGTTGCGTTTGTCGGGTGCGCAGCACCTGACGGGCTTTTAGTCTGTGGGGGTCAATCCCCCATAGACTAAACACAGTAGCAGTAAGGTAAAAAGGTCGTCCAGACCTTTTAAATCAATGTAGGGCGTTCAGCCCGCAACATTGATTGTTAGCTTAACTGATACTGGATAACTAGTGCTGACATACGGAATTTCTCAAAAAAAATTTTAGGTATGATTATCTTATACTAATATGTATTGTTTTATACAGTAAAATAGTCACTAAAATAGTTTGTGATCTAGCTTTTCTCTCTGTAGCTTTACTCCAATCTGCTGATTGGAAGCTTTTTACTAAAATCTGCTGTTTTTAGCTCTTTTTTCTTTTGTTTTTTTATCAGTTATCCACAACTAAAAAGGCTTTTAATGCTTTTAAAGGCTTTTAAGAGCTTTTAGACGCTCTGTAAGCATTGGTATTAAAGGGCTGTAAGGTTGATAAGACGACATTTTCTTACCCATAAGACGACATTTTCTTACCCATAAGACGACATTTTCTTACCCATAAGACGACATTTTCTTACCATATAACGTCTTGTATATAGTTGACATTATAATGTCAACTATATACATTGTCATTATATTATAGGGAGGTAGTTATAGTGAGTGATAAAAAAACAAATCTAGTTGTTAAGACCAATCAACTAAATACTGCTTTACAAGCTTTAAGCAAAATTGAAGTGCGTATGATCCAATTAGCCATAGTAGATGCAAGAGAGACAAATACAGGCCTAGATACAAACACACCTTTAAGGCTTGACGCTATGCGTTATGCTGAAATGTTTGGTGGCACTAGACAAAATGCTTATGATGCCATGAAAAGAGCAGAAGATACGCTATTCAATAGACGTTTTACATATATGGATGACGATGGCAAACCTGTAAAATCAAGATGGTTGCAACAAGTGCGCTATCTTGATGGGGAAGGCGTTATAGAGCTAGCTTTTACAATGGCTGTGGTCAATGGCATAAGCCGTATTAATGGCTTAGAGCAGTTTTTTACTTCCTACTTACTTGAGCAGACGACAAAACTGAATAGTGTTTACTCTGTACGTCTTTATGAGCTACTGGTGCAATGGAAAGCTGCTAAGAAAACACCCATATTTGAACTTGAAAAATTTAGGGGACAGATGGGTATTGGAGTAAATGAATATAAGAAGATGTGTGATTTTAAGAGACGTGTTTTAGATGCTGCTGTTGAAGAAATCAATAAAGAAACAGACTTGAAGATCAGTTATTCACAAGTCAAAAAAGGCAGAACGATTACAGGTTTTACGTTTATTGTCCACGAGAAACCACAAGACAAGCCTGATAAGGCGATCAAACAGCGTGATCCTGATAATGGCGATATGTTCACGATTGACGGCTTATCGGATGCTCAACTAGGCCGTATCACAAGAAACCCTAAATTTTGCCAAGACTTTGGACACATGGTATCTTCGACAAGTCCAATCAACCAAGATATGAACCTATGGTCTAAAGAGTTTATTGAGCGTATCAAGAAAGACCATGAGCCTTTTAATAAAGAACGTCCGATAAGAGAATATTTAGACTACTGATAGTAAAAATACACCTATATATTTAGCTAGGGTCTCTATATATATTTGTTTAAACTTGCCCAAATAACATTACGCCATGTATTAATGAAGGGCCTAAGAATACCATAAACAATCCCGCTAAAATCATTGTTAAACTAGCTATAACGCCCTCGTCCTCATTGCGCTGACTTGCCCGGGCTGTACCAAAACCGTGTGATGCATTACCAAATGCGATTCCATTTGCAAGATGTGAGCGAATACGAAAAAAAGTCAAAATCATATCCCCTAAAATCATTCCCACCATCCCTGTGATCAAAGTAAACAATGAGACTAAAGAGGAAGATCCGTGAATTTTTTCAGATAAGTCTAACGCAAATGGTGTCGATATTGAACGGGCCATCAAGCTATAGGTCAAGGTCTTATCAAAGTGGAACAAACCAGTGAATAGGTATATGCTTAAGACTCCCACCACCATCCCGACAGTTATGGAAGCGGTCAAAGCCAAAGCATGTCGACGTATTAAACGACGATATTCATAAATAGGTATAGCAAACGCAACCGTTGCGGGGGCAAGTAACTGCACAATCCAAGCTGTATCTTTCCAATAAGTATCATAAGAGATATTAAAGATAATCATTAATGAAAGCGTTATTACTGGAACCGTGATAGCTGGGTTTAGCCAAGATTTTCGATAGCGCACATAGATTACTTTAGCCATATAATAAGCAGCTAATGTCCAAATGAGACAAAGGATTGACCAGACATTCATTGTAAATCCTCACACATTATCATTATTTTTTAGGTTTAATTGGGCTTTATGAATCTGATGTCGATACAATCTACGTTGCAAACGGTGCACCATAATAAAGGTTAATGCTGAGCTTAACATCACCATCGCGGTACTTAAGATAATTGTCAGCATTAATTGCCAGCCCTTACTGATAAATAGCGCCTTGTATTGAAGTATTGACATCATAAGTGGGATAAACATTAATACTAATTCACCCAAAACAAATTTTGCCCCCAGTCTGACCCAGTTAACCTTGATAGCACCACTCATTAATAAGATCAGCATTAAAGATACTCCTAAGACGCCTGAGGATACGGGTAAATGCAATAACTCAACCAATATCGCAGCACAATACCAGACAGCTGCGATAATAGCGCATTGCATAAGGACATGAAGCCATGATTGGCCATAGAACCTTTGAAGTGCCAGTTTTGTTTTAGCTAAAAAACAGGAGGATAGACGAAGATTAAGATTACGCATAATAGTTGTTGTTTGTTGATTAGAGACTACTTATTATAAAAATACTATAGTCATAAATTATGAATTATATTTTTATTTTTATTCCCAATTTCTATAATAAATTTCGTTCTTTCTCTTAAATGTGGTCTATTATTTATGATAACTTTCAAGCAATTACGCTGCTTTGTGACAGTCGTAAAAACAGGTGGGTTTCTTCAAGCCAGTATCCAACTCAATTTAACTCAACCCACCGTTACCAAATCCATCAGTAACCTTGAAGAATATTTAGGCGTAGCTCTGTTTGATAAGCCGTTGACTCATAGAAAAAAGCGGCTAGTTAATTTAACGGAAATTGGCGAACACCTCTATATTCAAGCAGTGGATATCTTACAAAAGGCAGATAATCTTGAACAAACAGTAGTAGATTATCAGCAATTAATAGGTGGTAAGTTGCGTCTAGGGATTTCACCGTTAGGCAGTGAAATACTAAGCAAAGCTATTTTTAACTTTTACCAAATGCATCCTAGTATAGAAACCTCACTTATCGAAGATGGTGCTGAGTCACTTAAGCAGGCCCTTCTAGAGGGGCAACTTGATGTGGCAACATTGATGAAGCCGATTGACGATGATTTTGACTACTCGTCGATATGTTGCTATCCAGTGGTGGTCGTAGCAAATAAAAACCGTATGGGTAAGCGAAAAACGAAGGTAACACTTAAATCACTATCAAATGCACCCCTAATTTTATTTACCTCCAATTCATCATTTACTCCAATGATTATAGAAAACTGTCAATCACTAGGTTTTGAACCTAATATTATTTGCCAAACCAATCAGTGGCACTTGCTTCTTGACATGGTAAAACAGGATATGGGTGTGACTCTTTTGCCTCAATATTATACTCAAAAGTTGGATTTAACAGGATTAGTCTGCTTGCCACTAACCCAACCTCATTTAAAATGGGAGCTTGTCATGGCTTGGCGCCGTCATCGCTTGCT
>NZ_JBQSVK010000032.1:0-6163 GCF_052376195.1 Psychrobacter sp. AOP7-B1-25 | reverse complement strand
TGCTTTTAAATGCTTTTAAGACCCTTGAAGTCTATATATATCAAGGTGTGTGTGTGTGTGATGACGACATCTATCGGGTATGATGACGACATCTATCGGGTATGATGACGACATCTATCGGGTATGATGACGACATCTATCGGGTATGATGACGACATCTATAAATTTGACTAGATGACGACATATGAGTATATTGTCGTCATATAGTCAAGTTTATAGGAGAGGTTTACGAATGGAATCCAGTCAAGGTAGCAGTATGAATAATCTAGTGGTCAAATCCAACCGATTGAACACAGCTATACAAAATCTGTCATTAGTTGAAATTAGATTAATACAGCTAGCTGTTATTGATAGCAGGGAAACTCAGACAGGACTGACATCCGATGATCCTTTGCGCATATCAGCTAAGCGTTATGCGGAGTGCTTTGATGTAGATGTCGATACAGCTTACGATGTGCTTTTATCAGCAGAAGCAACACTTTTTGAACGTAGGTTCTCATTTATAAATGAGCGAGATAATCAAGTTAAAACGCGCTGGGTAAGTCAGGTTGAATATATAAAAGGTGAAGGCTCAATCGAAATTATTCTTACACCAGCAGTGGTCAAAGAGATAACACGTATCGATGGTTTACAAACATTTTTTACTAAATATCTGCTAGGACAAACGGCAACACTCAATAGCGTATATTCAGTTCGTCTTTATGAACTTTTAATTCAATGGCGTAAAGCGAAGAAAACCCCATTATTTGATTTGGAAACGTTCAGAGGTCAATTAGGGTTAGGGGTTGATGACTACAAGCGTATGAGCGATTTTAAGCGTCGCGTATTAGATGCTGCTGTTGCTGAGATTAACGACAAAACAGACTTGAAAATAAGTTATGAACAAGAAAAAAGTAAAAGTACGATCATAGGCTTTAAATTTAAAATAATTACTAAGAGCAAACCTAATCAACCACAAGAAAGAACCTTAAACCGTGACGCTCATACAGCAGATATGTTCACGATTGATGGACTATCTGACAAACAACTGTGGCGTATCAGTCGGCATAAAGAGTTTATAAGCACGTATAGCGGTCTCGCCAAAGGCGACGCTGGTAAGAACTGGTCAGCGTATAGTGATTTTATAGTTGGTGAGATCAAAAAAGACGCTTCCAAATTCAGTAAGAAACGCCCTATACGCGAATATTTAGATGGAAATGAAGCAGACTATGACTTCTCAAGGTAACGACAAAAACTGACCACCTAGAATAGTCTATTATAAATGGTTCCATTATAGCGGTCTGTTTTAAGTAGTCTGTTAATGGGTTTGAAGGGTGAAATAGCTGGTTCCGCTGGGGTATGCTTTAAATGGACCTGTGTTGTCATTACTCCCATCTTACACACGAACTTTATTACATACTAAAAATTTAATTGTCAGTGGCAGTTTGATGTTCGTTTTGCTCTCTGGTGGTCTACTTTTACAGAAATTACCGTGGGTCAAAGAGCCTTTTAAACGCTTGCAATTAGGACTTATTTTTTTATTGATGGGTACATCTTGTGTGATTTTAGGTGGGTTTTATGGCAAGTTAATTTGGTTAATAATTGGCATTGTGTGCCATGCAGTTGCAACAAACTGGATTTATCCTTCCGCTATTACATTAACTAGCCAGTTAGTTGATGCCAAAGTGCGAACACGATTACTAATCGTGTTATATATAATGGGGTATTTAGGTTTAGGGATTCCAACCGTTATCATTGGACAAATTGCGAATCATTTGGGTATGGTCAATGCGTTGTGTTGTGGATTAATAGTTGCAATCGTAGTGAGTTTATGGGTAATCATGCGAGCTCAATATTTTAAAAATGAATTTGAATAGGGGTTAAATCAAGGTGAACTGATGAGAAAAATGACATCGATTAACTATCAAAATGAAAAATACTTACAACATTATTGCCAAGCCGCACGTACTTTATGCCTAATTCAGGGCAGATGGAAACTTAACATTATATTTTTAGTGATGAATCAGATTTTGTCATATCAACAAATCAAAGGTTCTTTACGAAATGTGAGTGATACCGTTTTAAGCAGACAGTTAAATGAGCTGATTAAAGACAATATTATTAGTAAAGAAAAATATAAAGACAGCTCATTGTACAAAATTACGTCTAATGGTAAAAAATTAGAACCAGTATTAATTGCATTAAAGAATTTTCAAAATTAAAAATCCAAAGATTCTAAAAATTCGATTACTTCACCATTTGGACTATAAACTAACGTATTTTTTACTTGAATATTTTTATTAAAACCAACGCCAACTAACTCAATAATATTTAGTACTTCAGTTAAAGGTTGAGCACCATAACTAATAGCAAGATTAGCTGCTAATTGGGCATCTCGCACCATAAAACAAATATGCTGTAAGGCATTTTCTACATAATCCTCATCTGGTAATTTTTTTCTACCCTGAGTTGGCATTGCTGCATCTTTATCCGCAATTTCTAAGTAAACATTGATTTTGGGATGGTGCATCATGGCACAATATTTGATGTTAAAACTTGGCAATGCCCAATCATGTTTTATCTGAAATCCTAATTTTTGATAAAATTGTACAGTGGTTTCAATGTCCTGTGCTTTGATACAGATATGATGAAAGCTTAATAAATTATTTTCAAATTCTTTTTCATTGTATATCATCGATTTTGCTCCTTTATTCGCAATAAGTTGATAACTACAATACTCAAAATTCATACTGATATCTATGTAATAACAAATTTGTTAGTTCAAAAGATCTCTTGCATAAGTCATTGCTAGCCATTGATACTCCGTTAACGAAGGTCAATAAAACGGTACTTTTGCAAGAGGTCTATAGACCAACACACCTTATAGAATCGCATTGATTAAACCAATAAAAGACTATCGAATGAAAAATAAATCGCAAAAAATCATATTAAAACAAAAAACACCCATTTATACAAAACTTGGTCTAGCTATTATAGTTATATGCGGAAGTATATATTTATTTAACCCAGGTATACTTCTTGAGGGAACAGTCACTCTGGTAATAGGTCTTGTTTTTATTGTAATTAATATCATTAATCTATTCAGAAGAGTTGAATATGATGTTGTCGCCATACTGGTAGGCTTATATTTTCTCATAATAGGCGCAGATGCCTTTTTCTCTCTTGAGATTAGTTATATACCTATAATTACTATCGTATTAATGATTCCTGTTGTGATTTTAAGCTTAAAATCATTCTATAAGTCATAACCTATAGCTGTCTTCTTGAATTATTAAGTTTTTTACTGACCTGACTATAGCCACTTCGCCAATACCTAACAACAGTTTATGATATAGTTAATTGACGGATGGTTAAGTCCCACTGACTAAGTGCGAGATTTCGACTTTACAAATGTTTATTCCTATCGGCCACACATTTATAAAATCAAAACATCGGCAGGGGTAAGACCCCCACACCCCCAACATTGCAAAAGGCGCAATGTTAAAAACCAAAAATTAGAGCTTATACAAATGGCTATTTTTATCGCATCGACTAAATCCATATCACGAAGCAGTGGACAAAGTGCCGTTGCTAGTGCGAGCTATCGCGCAGGGGTTGAGCTTGAAGATAAACGTTATGGCAAGACTCATGATTATTCAAAAAAGCATGGCGTGATGAGTGCGGATATTATTTTGCCGTCAGCGTTGGCTGCTGCCAACGCTGATATTGATCGTAGTGATTTGTGGAACAAAGCAGAGGCTGCCGAGAAAAGAAAAGATGCGCGTGTGGCTCGTGAATGGTTGGTTAATCTACCGTATGAACTGGACGAGAAAGATCGAAAAGCAATTGCGCACCAGTTCGCCCAGACGCTTGCGGATCGTTACGGCACGATTGCCGATTGTGCTATTCATCAACCGACACAAAAAGAGATTGATCGAGGCGCAGACCCTCGCAACTTCCATGCTCATATCCTATTTACCACGCGCTGTGCTGAGATTGATGATGATAATTTAATTATATTGACCGACAAGGCCAGTATTGAGCTGTCCGATAATAAGCGGCGCTCGCTTGGCATGGAACGAGTCAGCCATGAGATCAAAGAGGTGCGCCAAATATGGGAGCAAATCGCCAACGAAAAACTGGCCGAGCATAACCATGAGCTGATTGATTCACGCAGCTATGCCGAGCAAGGGATTGATATTGAACCACAGCTCAAAATGGGGTCAGTCGCTACCAAGCTAGAACGTGAAAAATACGAGCAAGAACTAAGAAAAGCAGAAAAAGCCAAAGCAGAAGGCAAGCATTACGAGATTGATAAAACGCCAGCAACACATCTCGGCTCCATCAACGAGATCATCAACGAACGTAACGAGCTTGTGTGGGGCGCAGAGCTTGCAGCTAATCAAAAAGTGAATGACTTTGCCGATCAGACCATCGCAGATTTACGCGAAAGTAAGTTATTTATCGTCCCAGCAGCCCCTAAACCTGAATATAAACCCAGTACAGTGAGCAAAGACGAGCTAGAACAGGCTGAATCAGTGATTGAGCAAATAAAACAGGTGCGTATTCAGCGCCAGATTGCCAAAGAAGCCGCTGATAAGCTAGAAAGAGATCGCCTTGCTCAGCAGAAGCGCGACATAGCAGCCCAAGAAGAGCGTGAGCGCGTCTTGGAGCAAAAAGAGAAGCAGCAAAGACAACTTGAGAAAGAACGCGACCAAATAGCAGCGCAAGAGGCCAGCTTTAAGGCTCAACACGATGATATCTCGCATCAAGGGCTATCAAGTCAGCACCGGCTACTAAAAAACATAGACCAAAAAAGCGACTTTGGCCAACACCTTAAAATCCTTCTACACCTTGATCAGCAAATGAGCGCATGGCAGCACTACCGCAGTGAACCAAGCACCACTGACCACCAAAAGCAGCTTGTAGGTCGTGAACAGCATAAAATTGGCAGCCTCATCACCAGTCAAAGCAAGCAGCTTCTTGAACACATTAAATCTATTAGCGACCTATCGACAAGGCAAGCGCACACTAAAACCCTAGAGCGCGTCTTTGATGACATCAAAGATCGACAACAAAGCATCCTTAGCCCCGATCAGCAAGGTCAAATGCGAACGCTATCCGCTGAAATCACCAGTTATAGCCGTGATATTAACCGCAGCCGTGGCATGAGTCTTGGCTTTTAACACTCATAAGCAATACTAAACGACACTCACGGTCGCATAGAGTCATCTCAGACGCTCCTTAAGGCTCCCACAGCGCCTTTTTGATGCTAGGGTAGCAATAACATATAAATCACCCTAAAAACGCCTACAGCAGCTCTCAGAGGCTAAATAGCGTCATTAACAGCGACTAGGAACGATCCATGCCACAAGATGACTTCTCTATCCAATTAGAAGACCTACTGCTTGCTCTTGATACTTACACCAAAAAACTAAGTAAGCAGCTGATTGACAGCTCAAACTTAAACCACGCGCATCATAAACAAGCTCAAGACATCGCTGATTGGGCAAAAGAGCTGACTGCACTACTAAAAACGTATCAAAACAAAGAAACCTTGCTCCAATCCGACTTTGTTGCCGCCATTAACGAAGAGATGGCAATCGTCTTTCAAACCAATGAAGAGAATTACCATAAACGTATTGATGAAGGTTTTACCAAGCACATCACTGATGCTAGTGAGGAGTTCTTAAAAAAGACAAAGCTGCTTAATAAAGATTTAGGGAAGATACAGACCTCTGTTACCAGTGTTGCTAGTGACCTTGACGATACTAAAGAAAAGATAGCCAAGCTAAATGTAGAGGCTTCCGAACAGATGCTAGATAACGTTAAGCGAGAGTTTAGCCGTCACTTAATCATCACCCTTTCATCCTTGGTCATCATCGTCTTTGTTCTAAGTGCTGGTGCAATGTGGATGTTTATACCTAGTAAAGCTGAAATCAGTAAGCGACAAGATAGCTATAATTCTCTTGCTAAGGCTCGAGTGGCACATAACGTTATCGAAAAACCTAATGGTTATTATGCGAGGGTTGATCCTAACAACTGTATTCCCGATGAAAAAAGTTCTTTCTACAGTAAATCAGTGTTATGCAAATTTAAGTAATTAGCTTCCTAAATTAACCATTAAAAATAGTGCTTTGTTTTTAAGCTTATCCACAACCAAAAAGCTTTTAATGTTTTTAAA
>NZ_JBQSVK010000031.1:0-7913 GCF_052376195.1 Psychrobacter sp. AOP7-B1-25 | reverse complement strand
TTGATATCACGGCTATAACCGGTGATTTCAGTGGATACCGTTCGCATTTGGCGCTGGTGTTCGGGGCTGAGGGCGCTTTGTTGTCGATCTTTGATGTCATCAAAGACGCGCTCTAAGGTTTTGGTGTGGGTTTTTCTTGTCGATAGGTCGCTTATAGACTTGATGTGATCAAGCAGCTGCTGGCTGTGGCCGATAATGTGGCTGCCAATTTCATGCTGTTCACGGTCTGCAAGCTGTTTTTGGTGGTCAGTGGTACTCGGCTCACTGCGGTAGCGCTGCCATGCGCTCATTTGCTGATCAAGATGCAGGAGGGTGTTTAAGTGTTGGCCAAAGTCGCTTTTTTGGTCGATGATTTTTAGAAGCCTGTGCTGATCCGATAGACCTTGATGCGAGATATGATCGTGTTGCGCCTTAAAGCCGGCTTCTTCTTCTGCTCTTTTGGCGCGTTGCTGCTCAAGCTTTGCTTGACGCGCTTCTTCTTGCGCTAATAGGCGCTCACGCTCTTTTTTGTCCGCCATATCTCGCTGCTGCTGAGCAATACGTTGTTTCTCTAATACCTCAGCCGCTTCCTTAGCAATCTGGCGCTGAATACGCGCCTGTTTGATGCGCTCAACCACTGATTCAGCTTGCTCTAGCTCGTCATTGCTCACGTTACTGGGTTTATATTCAGGCGTAGGCGCTGCTGGGACGATAAATAACTTACTTTCACGCAGATCGGCAAGTTCGCGTGTCCGTACTAGACGGTTGCGCTCATTGATCATCAGGTTAATCTTACCTCTGATTGTGGCCGGTGTTTCGTCTATCTCGTAAACCTCACCTTTCTTGTTTGCTTGTTCTGCTTTTTCTCGCTCACTCTCGTATTTGTCACGCTCTAGCTTGGTTGCAACGCTACCCATCTTGATTTGCGGCTCAATATCTTTGCTTTGATCGGCATAGCTGCGCGAATCAATCAGCTCATGGTCATATTCGGCCAGTTTCTCATTAGCGATCTGCTCCCACAGTTGCCGTATTTCTTTGATTTCAACATTGACGCGCTCTAATCCAAGTGAGCGCCGCTTATTATCGGATAGCTCAATGGTTGCCTTATCGGTCAGTACGATCTCGTTATTATCGTTAAGCTCAGCGGTACGCGTGGTAAACATGATATGGGCGTGGAAGTTGCGAGGGTCTGCCCCTCGATCAATCTCTTTTTGAGTAGGCTGATGAATGGCGCAATCGGCAATCGTGCCGTAACGATCCGCAAGCGTCTGAGCAAACTTGTGTGCAATATCTTTACGGTCATTCTCGTCAAGTTCATAGGGCAGATTGACCAGCCATTCGCGAGCCACACGCGCATCTTTACGCTTCTCGGCAGCCTCTGCCTTATTCCATAAATCGCTGCGTGAAATATCAGTATAAGCAGAAGCCAATTCTGTCGGTAAAATGATATCGGCACTCATAACGCCTGATCGTTTAGAGTAATCATGCACCTTACCGTATCGCTTATCGTCAAGCTCAACACCAGCGCGATAGCTCGCAGAAGCAACGGCACTTTGTCCGTTACTGCGAGATATTGATTTGGTCGATGCGATAAAAATAGCCATTTCTACAAGCTCTGTTTTCAAGTTTTTAACATTGCGTCTTTTTGCAATGTTGGGGGTGTGGGGGCTTGCCCCTGCCGATGTTTTGATTTTATAAATGTGTGACCGATAGGGATAAACATTTGTAAAGTCGAAAACTCGCACTTAGTCAGTGGGACGCAGCCATCCGTCAATTGACTATATCACAAACTGTTGTTAGGTATTGGCGAAGTTGCTATAGTTGGAAAGACTATAATTTTGATAATTTAAGGATGAATATGAGCTTACTAGATGGTAATGATTTAAAAGAAAAGCAGAAGATTAACGAACTTGAGCTTAAGATAAATAGAGAGAAACAAAAGTTAGATAAGAAGCTGACACGACAAAAAATACTGCTGGGAACTTTTCTTATAGATGCGTTAGAGAATGATGCAGTAGATGGCCTAAAGGAATATACGGCTGACCATCTATTGGGGTTTTTGACTCGAAAAGGAGATAAGGTTTTAATGGCAGACTTAGTAAAGGGTCTTGAAAAAATCAAGACCTAGAACAACTAAGATTTTGAAATAGATAGAGATGATCCTCAATGGGTAACAGGCACCCCTTCTGTACTAAATGCAAATGCTTTATTGCTAAAATTACCAAGCATGACTGCTTCAATGACAGGTTTAACTGTTTCATCTATTCCTTCAACTTCAATAATGAAATTAGCACCTGAGCCACCTTTAGACTCTTCTTTTTCAACGATATAATTGAGCGTGCCCATGGCTGGCAGCTCAAGTGGCGTGTTTAAATAAGATTTAATTAAAGTTCCGCCGGTATCGTAATAATCAATTTTATTAACATACAGTGATTTTTTTAAGGTGGTATTACGGACACTTAAAGTCGCGGATAATAAGACTTTACGGTTTTCTTTATCGATGTAAATATCAGAATAAATCGGCACATAAAAAGTTTCTTTATAGCTAAGCTGACTGTGATTTACTTCTGACGTTATTTCCAATTCTTTAATCGGATCCTGCTTATTTTCTGAAAACGCCACATTGGGATCTGTTGTGGAAGAGTTACAACCTGATATCAGGGCTATCATGGTTGCTAATAGGATAGAGACTTGAAGTTTAGCCATAACATTCCTCTTTACCACATTATTTGATACTACAACCTAAACAAGTTTTTAATAACTTGAGAGTCAATTTTTGACAACACGTATCACTATATTAATAATACATACTACTTAACTTTTATCCCCACACTTCGTAAGAATTGGTTAATGTGTTTGTTAGCGCCATAAATTATTAGGACGTCTTTAGGTTGTAGTACTTGCTCGGGCGTCGCTAATCCTTGAATACTAGGTTTTTTCTGTGTACGCCCAAAGCTGTCTTCATAAGACTCATAGCGCAGGGTGCTAAGCAATCGAATATTAAATTTTTGCTCTAACTGTAAGTCATCTACCGTTTGACCAACTAAGGTACTTGGAATCTTAATCTCTACCATACTGAAGTTATCGCTTAATTCAAACGAGTCCACAAAGTAACGTAGGGACAGTCTTTTTGCCCAGCGTTTGGCGGCCTCTTTTTCAGGGTGAATGAGGTCATCGACACCGATGGCTTGTAGTACTTTTTCGTGTAGCGGATTAATACTACGGCTGATTAAACGTTTTGCTTTTAAAGTTTTGAACAACGCCGTTGCCATGACATTTTCACCTTGATCTTCTCCAATGGCGACGACGACGATATCAGCATTGCTGATAGGTAAGCCTTTAACGGTATGTTCATCAGTGGCATTCATACATATTGTATGGGAGATTACTTCTTTATATGCTTCGACTTTTTGCATACTACTGTCAATGGCAATCACCTCATGACCCTGACGGGTTAATGCCATGGCTAGAGAGGAGCCAAAATTTCCTAACCCTACGATAATATACTTCATGCTCTTCTACCTTTTAATCGTTTTTTAACATCTCAATAGCCAGCTTCAGATAGCTTATTTGCAACAAATTAGTTAATGGTAATCTCTTCTGTCGGATAACGATAGTTACCTTGGCGACTATTCTTGAGCAACGCAATAAAGATAGTCAGCATACTGACGCGTCCAACAAACATAATGACCGAAACCACCACTTTACTAAAATCCGATAGATCCGAGGTTAAATTTAAGCTCAACCCTACCGTACTATAAGCTGAAAAGCACTCAAACACTACTTTGATCAAATCAAGGTCAGGTTGGTCATAACTGATAAGTGTTACGCCTATCCCAATGACCAACAATGACAACCACATAATGGAAAACGCGCGCCGAACAGAAATCTCAGCAATTTGTCTTTTGAATACCTCTATCTTGGTCTGACCACGTGCCAGGCTCAAGGTATTTAACAGGGCAATAGCGAAAGTGCTGGTTTTGATACCACCACCCGTTGAGTTAGGCGAAGCACCAATCCACATCAAAAATATCGTCAACATAATAGTCGGAAATGCCAGTTCACCCATATCAACCACATTGAATCCTGCAGTTCGAGGAGTAGAAGCAGTAAAAAATCCTGTTATCAGCTTGCCAAGGAAGCTGGTATGGTCAGCGAGTACATTATTGTATTCAAACAACATCACACCGATGAGACCAACAAGTAATAACGCACCTGTTGTAATTAAGGTAATACGGCTATTGATGTTGAGTAACCAAGGTTGATAGTCGCAGCGCTGATCAACGCTGCGATACATCAGTCGTTCAGCACGGTAACGCATATACCGTAGCACATTGACCACAATGACGAAGCCCATACCACCAAAGATAAAGGTCATCGCAATGATAAGTTGCAATGGATAATTAAAGCGTAGCGAATCGTCATACATACCCGCGCTGAAAATAGAGAACCCCGCATTACAGAAGGCTGAAATCGCATGAAAGACAGAAAAAAACAGCCGCTCAGTCCAGTCCATATTTGGCATGTCATAAATACTAATATAAATGAGTGCCGCCGCTACCGCCTCAACGGCGAATGTCACGTATAAAATAGACTTAAGAGTCGATACCACATTACCCATACCACGCATATAAGACATCTCGCTGATGCTTGCTTGGGTCTCATAACTGACGCCGCCCTTAAAGAAATAACTAAAGTAAGTCACAAACGTCAAAATACCCAAGCCACCGATTTGAATCAGTCCCATGATAATGACTTGCCCAAACGTCGTGAAGTAAGTCGCGGTGTCTACCACGATAAGACCAGTCACACAAACGGCACTAGTCGCCGTAAAAAGCGCATCGACAAAGGACAACGGCTGCGTTGTTGCATTGGGCATCATCAGTAATAACGCACCAACCAAAACCACCGATAAAAAGCTTAAGATAAAAAACTGGGCAGGGTTTAGAAAAGTGCGATTAAGATTAAAATCGTGATCAGAGAGCTCACGAACAAAGGTAACGAACACTGCAATTTTTAACGCGACAAAACCATCAACAGCCGCTGACAACCCTAAACGCACTAAATCAGTGAAATGTGCTGCCAATAGTATGATAATCGCGATACTGGTAATCGCATCAAAAACAACTACTTTATTAAAAGTTAGTGGCTTTTTGGTGTAGAGATAACGACCAGCAGTTACTACAAAACTTAGGAAAATAATGACAAGATAAATAATATGAAAGACTTGTTGTAGCCATGCCGGTAGTGTAAAACCACTATCTAATAAGGCTATAATGACCCCAACAACACTAATGAAAATAGTAAAATTATTTAGCAATCGATAACGCGTGGCTGCATTCATAGACTTAATTCATCATAAAAGTGACCGCGACAATTGTACTCTTCTTTTCTACTATTACCAAAAAGCAGTTAGGTTTTAAGTCAAAAGACAACTAAAAAGACGACTAGAAGGTACGATGAACGTTTATATTGGTATTTTTTGAACGTGATTTTTTAGTTTATTACCATTAAGAATAGCTCATACCCTAGCGGAACCGACGTAAAAGCCACAAAAACCTATTAACAGACTACCTAAAACAGACCACTATAAGAGAACCGCTTATAACAGACTGTTCTAGGTGGTCAGTTTCTCTCGCTATTTTGAGAAATCGTATTCCTCTTCATTCCCATCTAAATACTCACGTATAGGGCGTTTTTTACTGAATTTAGAAGCGTCCTTCTTGATCTCACCGACTATAAAGTCGCTGTATGCTGACCAGCTCTTACCAGCGTCGCCTTTAGCAAGACCGCTATATGTACTTATAAACTCTTTATGCCGACTGATACGCCACAGCTGCTTATCAGACAACCCATCAATAGTGAACATATCACCGTTGTCAACATCGCGAGCTTCAGCTACCTGTCCAGTTTTGGGTTTTTTCTTCTCATGAACTACAAATTTAAAGCCTGTAATACTGCGGCCTTTCTTTACGTTATCATATTTTACTTTCAGATCGGACTTCTCATTAATTTCATTAATGGCCAAGTCCAACACTCGCTTCTTAAAGTCATTCATTCTTTTATATTCATTCACACCTAGCCCCATTTGTTGTCGAAAGACCCCTAATTCAAAACAAGGCGTTTTTTTGGCGGCGCGCCATTGGGTAAGTAACTCATAGAGGCGCACTGAATAAACACTATCAAATTGTGTAGTTTGCTCTAACAAATAGGAAGTGAAAAACTGCTCCAGCCCATCAATACGGCTAATCCCTTCTACTACGGCAAGCGTAAAAACTAGATCTATTGCGCCCTCACCATCATGGTATTGAACTTGCTGTAACCAGCGGCTTTTGATTGGCTTACCATTAATATCCTGATAGGTAAAACGTCTATTAAACAAGGTTTCTTCTGCTTCCTTCATTCGAGCATAGGCATTCTGTCGTGAAGTGCCAAAGGCTTCTGCGTAACGAGAGGCATCGATACGTAAAGGTTTATCAGTGCTTAATCCCGTAGCAGTTTCTCTAGCATCGACTATAGCTAGTTGAATAATTCGAACCTCAGATAACGATAATGTTTGTAATGCTTGATTTAACTGATTAGTCTTTACTACTAAGTCTTGCTTCTTATTCATTGGCTTTATCCTAGTATGTTTAAACCCTACCTTATATTAAGTGACTTATTATTACAAGTCACTTTAGTGACAAATATACAAGAGTCTCATAATGGTAAGTAAACGTCGTTTAAAAGACAAAGAAAAACTTGTCTCATAATGGTAACTAAACGTCACCTTATTGGTAACTAAACGTCACCTTATTGGTAACTAAACGTCACCTTATTGGTAACTAAACGTCACCTTATTGGTCTTACATCCCTTATACCGCAAGGCCTGTAGCGAGCTTAAAAGCATTTAAAAGCATTTAAAAGCATTAAAAGCATTTTTGGTTGTGGATAAGCTTAAAAAACAAAGGGCTATTTTTAATGGTTGATTTAGGAAGTAAGTTACTTAAATTTGCATAGCTTTGATTGGCTATAGAACGAACTCTTCTCATCTTCAAAACAGTCTTTGGGATCAATCCTCGCATAGTGACCATCTTGTCCACTTATTTTGACAATGTTATGAGCCACACCAGCCTTTTCCAGATATTGATAATCATCTTGACGTTTTGCTATCTCGCTTTTGCTAGGAATAAACAGCCAAGCTGCTCCAGAGGCTAATGCTAATACCACAACAACCATAACGACCAAAGTTAGTATTAATTGACGGCCAAACTCTCGCTTAACGTTATCCAGCATCTGCTTGGAGGCATCTACATTTAGCTCAGCTATCTTGTCTTTAGTATCGTCAAGGTTACTAGCAACACTGGTAACAGAGGTCTGTATTTTCCCTAAATCTTTATTAAGCAGCTTTGTTGTTTTTAAGAACGTATCACTCGCATCAGTGATGTGCTTAGTGAAGCCTTCATCAATACGCTTATGGTAGTTGTCTTCATTGGTTTTAAAGACGGTTGCAATCTCTTTGTTAATGGCTTCAACAAATTCAGTTTGCAGTAAGGTTTCTTTGTTTTGATAGGTTTTTAACAGTGAAGTCAGTGCCTTTGCCCAATTAGCAATATCTTGCGCTTGTTTGTAGTGCGCATGATGTAAGTTTGAGCTGTCAATCAGCTGCTTATCTATTTTTTTGGTGTAGGTCTCAAGTGCAAGCAATAGGTCTTCTAGTTGGATAGAGAGGTCATTTTGTGGCATGGATCGTTCCTAATCGCTAGTTATGATGCTATTTGGCCCCTAAATGGCGCTGTAGGCGTTTTTAGGGTGGTTTATACGTTATTGGTACCCTAGCATCAAAATGGCGCTGTGGGATGCCTGAGAAGCCTCTGAGGTGATTCTATGCGACCGTCAGTGTCGTTTAGTATTGCTTGTGAGCTTAAAAGCCAAGACTCATGCCTCGGCTGCGG
>NZ_JBQSVK010000030.1:0-9450 GCF_052376195.1 Psychrobacter sp. AOP7-B1-25 | reverse complement strand
CGTTTGTCGTGGATGATCTCCTCCATCAATGCTGAACCAATACCAAATACCATGCCGCCATAGCATTGTGAGGTTGCAGTTTTGTGATTAAGAATACGACCTGCTGCAAATGCACCCGTCATACGTTTTACTCGGATTTCACCCGTGACTTTATGCACGGCTACTTCAGCGAAATTGGCACCAAAAGATGATTGACGATACTTTTTACCATTTTTACCTGGCTTTATCTGTCCTTTAGCACTAACTTTTTGCTCCTCATAACCTGCGACTACCTCGGTAAGCGCATATGACTCTTTATTCTCAAAATTATACTTTTCTGTTTCTGACAGTGTTTTTTCTTCTAATGCGTTCTCTGAAGTTGTATCGTGCTTGCCTACTTGCTTAATTTGACCATTATCCAGTTGTATCGTATCAGGATATAAGCCGACTTTTTCTGCTAGCATTTCACGTAGCTGCTCACAAGCTAGATATACTCCGCTACCTGCGCTCGCCGCACCCCAACTACCACCAGAACCTGATGCAGGTGGTAAGGCACTATCACCTAATTTCATCTCGATATGGTCAATGGGTAGCCCTAGTAAATCTGCAGCTACCTGAGAAAACACGGTATAAGACCCTGTACCGATATCTGTCATATCTGTTTCTATAACCGCCTTAATACCAAGTGCTTTTGATTTGTCGATTTGCAGCGTTGCTCGCGCTTCAGACGGTTGCAGCTGGTTACCACGTGCTGCCGCAGCCATCCCTGTCCCTATCCACCAGTCGCCTTCTAACTGACTGGCAGGCTTTGCGTTTCGCTGACTCCAACCGAACTGCTCAGCACCTTGCTCCATACAAGCAATCAGCTGACGCGTCGAAAATGGAATGTCTTTACTAGGGTCTTTTTCGGGTTCATTACGGCGACGCAGCTCTATAGGATCAATATCTAACTGCGCGGCCAACTCGTCCATTGCACATTCAACAGCAATCATACCGACCGCTTCACCAGGTGCTCGCATTGAGCCTGCTAGCACTTGGTTCATATCGACCATTCCATAATTTACACGGCGGTTTTTACCGCGATATAAGTAATGAGTAGATAAGGCAGTTGGCTCAAAGAACGCTTCGTCTGGCAAATTGCTAGCAATGGTATCGTGTATCAAAGTATCGATAACACCATCGCAGTCACAGCCAATCGCAATGCGCTGCCGAGTGTTCGAGCGTCTGACCGTTGCTTCCATCACCTGTGGACGCGTCATTGTAATCAATACTGGACGACCAAGCTCTTTTGAAGCAATGGCAGCTGCGATAGATTCAGGGGCGATACCGAGCTTGCTACCAAAACCACCACCGACATAGTGCGCGATTAGCTGAACTTGATCTTTGTTTAAGTCTAGCGCATCCATCACTTGCTGCTTACAAGACGCAAGCATTTGATTGGCTGTATAAAGAACGAGCTTATCGCCTTCCCAGTGGGCTAATGTTGCGTGCGGCTCCATCGCCGAGCTGTTTTGACTCGGTGTATGATAAAAACGATCTAGTGTCACCTCAGCATCAATCAATCCTTGCTTTGGATCGCCTTGGACATAGTTTTTATCAGGGCCTTTTTTTTCATCGACTTCATGGGCGTTGGATAACTCTTTAGTAAAATTCAATGCCGCTTGGTCAGTCTCATCTTTATAAGTGACTTTAAGTGCGTTCGCTCCTTCCGTTGCTGCCTCAAAGGTTTCAGCGATGACCACTGCAATAGGCTGACCATGATAAAAAATCTCAGTCGCTCCCTGCTTCGGCGCTTTTTTTAATCCACCTTGCTGTGAATTACGCAAAAAGTGCTTAGGATCTGTCACAACCTTGATAATATCAGGAATGCAGTCTAAAGAACTGCTATCGATATTCTCGACTTGGCCTTTGGCAATGGTTGCACTGACCAAGACACCGTACGCTTTATTGTCTAAATAGATTTCGGCACTGTAAGGCGCTTGACCACTAACCTTTAGCGAACCGTCAACACGGTTGATAGGCTTACCAACCAATTTGCTCGCTGTTGTACTAAACAAAGACTCAACAGGCTCATCCATGATCATTTTTTTGGTCGGCTCTGACTGAGTGATTGATTCAAATAATAACATGATTATGCTCCCTCGCTCGCTAGTGCGCGCTGAATGACTTGTTTTAGTAGGCGACGCGTCAACGGTATCTTGAAGTCATTCTGACCATTACCTTTAGCATCCTTCAATAACAAATCAGCGGCTTGCGCGATAACGTCATTATTGCCATCGGTATTCGTTAATAATGCCTCAACTTCTTCGTTACGCCATGGCTCAGTACCGATACCACCAAATGCCAGTCGTACCGTCTTTAGATTGCCGCTATCATCAGCGTCTATCACTGCGCCACAGGATACCAGTGCAAAGGCATAAGAGGCGCGATCTCGTACTTTGTCATAGGTGTGCATACCTTTGATAGATGCAGGTAACACAACGTGAGTAATTAACTCGCCTGCCTCTAGTACGTTTTCGATATGCGGCGTATCTTTTGGTAAGCAATAAAAATCTTTAACATCAATAGTGCGAGTCGAGCCGTCAGGTTTGACTGTCTCGATAGTGGCATCCAACAAGCGCATGGCCCCTGCCATATCAGACGGATGCTGAGCAATACAGGCATCGCTCGTACCTAAAATAGCCAGCGTACGGTTCTCGCCATTAATAGCAGGACAACCTGTGCCCGGCTCTCGCTTATTACAGGCGCTATCTGTTTGATAGAAGTAGTAACAACGGGTGCGCTGTAAAAAATTACCACCAGTCGTTGCTTTGTTACGCAGCTGACCTGTCGCCCCTGCCAAAATCGCTCGGGACAATACTGGGTAATTTTCAATGACCTCAGGATGCGCTGCCAAATCGCTATTGGTCACAAGCGTACCGATACGCAAACCACCGTCAGCAGTGGTTTCGACTTGTTCTAATTCCAAACGAGTAATATCGACCAATTTAATTGGCGTCTCGACCTCCAGTTTCATCAAGTCTAATAAGTTGGTACCACCTGCGATAAAAGAAGCCTTTTTATCACTGGCAGATATCGCTGCTTGCTCTGGTGCATCAGCACGGCTATATTCGAAGCGTTTCATGAGTGGCCTCCTGTGATACCAGTCGCTGTCTTACTATTTGTCGTATTGTTATCTGCTGAGGCCTTGCCAAGTTGCGCCTCACTCGGTGGCGGTGACCAAATACCTGTGACATTTGAGGTTTGCGCAGCGTTGTCTGTGGTTTGAATACTAGACTCTGACACTTCATTTTCAAGCACTTGTGAAATAGCTTTGATGATGTTTGGATAAGCTGAACAGCGACAAATGTTACCACTCATTCGCTCAGCAATTTCTTGTACAAGGAAACCATCAGGATTTTGCAAATCTGTGCTGACATGGCTTGGCCAGTTTTGTTTTACTTCTTCTATCAATGCAGTCGCTGAGCAAATCTGACCGGGTGTGCAATATCCACACTGAAAGGCGTCATTGTCTTTAAACGCTTGCTGCAACGCCGATAGTGAGTCTGGCGTTCCGATGCCTTCAATCGTGGTGATGTCATCGCCATTATGCATAAGAGCGAGCGTCAGACAGGAATTGACCCGTCGTCCATTGATAAGCATCGTACAAGCCCCGCATTGACCGTGGTCACAGCCTTTTTTGGGTCCAGTGATTTGCAGGTGCTGACGACAGACGTCGAGCAGTGTCGTACGGGTATCAAGATTTTCAAGCTGATAATCTTGCTTATTGATTGTTAAAGTCAAAGTAGACATGCAGGCTTCTCGCTGGCAGATGAACATAATAAAAAGCTGAAATACGCTTTAAAAAGAGAGCGTCGATAAATTTATTATGGCGTATGAAAAAAATTGTTTTGTTTTTACTTTGTAGGGATTCCAGTGTAGTTTTTAATCTACTAGACTCTAGAAATGTTAGCGCTACTAATAGGTGACATATTGTTTATCTTCAGTTTTTTACGTGATATCAGAGAGAGTTCCGATAAAAAAGCCCCATAAACGGCAAGTTCATGGAGCTTTCAAATAGCTTTTTTCTATATAGAATTTGCTTACTGTATTTCTTAAATGCAACCTTTACGTAGCTAGCAACTGGCTACGCTTTCATGATAGTCGTTTTTTCATTAAAGCGTGATTTTGGTAACTCAGTATTAAGATCACCTTTACTACAATAACCAAACGAAACGACCGCCACAGCAGTGTGACCTTTAATACGCAAATAAAACGCTTTTGTACTGTAATGCCGTTTTATCGCCTTAGCAATATTTTTCACCTGTGACTTCATTGTTGATATTAAGTTTTTATTCCCTCTCAGCGAATTTCTTCTTTAATTATCATTTCAACGAAGCCGCTCTGAATAAAAGCATATTCTAGGAATATGCCTGCTTGGCTAAGTATACGTAGATTTTATTATTACCGAGTCAACGTATCGAAAGAACGCCTACTTACTCGTTAATAATAGTTACAATTACGCTATCGAATTAGCGACTTAGACGGCGCAGACTACATTGTAATCACTTAGTCATTCTCTTAGTATGAACTGACTTGCTACCTAATCATTAAGTATATCTACTTGATTCCAACTAATACGCCACTATCTATACACCCCAAATAAAACATACATAATAGTATCTGTGAGGAAATATGAGCACATCAGAAAAACTGCTCCGAATAGACATCGTTTCAGACGTCGTTTGCCCTTGGTGCGTCATAGGCTATCGTCAATTAGCAGCAGCACTTGAGCAAACTAACACAGCTCACACCATCCACTGGCACCCATTTGAGCTAAACCCAAATATGCCAAGCGAGGGTCAAAACCTACGCGAACATATTATTGAAAAATACGGCTCTACTAAGCAAGAATCAGATGCTAGCCGAGTCAGAATGACTGAAGCTGGTTCCGAAGTTGGTTTTGAATTCAATTTCAACGATGACACACGCATGCACAACACTTTTAATTTGCATCAGCTGCTACATTTCGCTGATCAACAAGGTCGCATGCATGAGTTAAAACAAGCGTTATTTGCCGCGCATTTCACCAATAACAGAGACATCTCCGATATCAATGTGCTTGCCGATATTGCAGCAGAGACTGGGCTCGATCGTAGTGAATCATTGGCGGTATTAGAAGGTCAGTTCTTTGCAAATGAAGTTCGAGCAGAAGAGCAGCATTGGCAACAGCAAGGCATCCAAAGTGTACCAGCGATTATCTTTAATGAGCGTCATCTGGTCAGCGGCGCCCAAGGGGTCGAGAACTACATCAGTATATTAGAGCAATTGGCCAACATGACTGAATAAATCGCCTAACGTTATAAAAATGCCATTTTACAAAAGGATTCTTTATGTCTTCTGAACGCTTTCCCTCGATTATTGTGTTTGACGTCAATGAAACATTGCTCGACATCGACACACTAACGCCTTTATTCACGCGCGTCTTTGGTGAGCAAATAGTACTAAGAGAGTGGTTCGCTCAGCTAGTACTGTACTCACAAACCATGACATTGTCTGGTCTTTATACGTCTTTTGGTGAACTTGGCGTTGGGGCGTTGCAAATGGTTGCTGATATCAGACAAGTGACTTTGACAGACGACGATATCAACGAGTTCAAAGAGAGAATGAGTGCCCTGCCTGCTCATCCTGATGCTGCGCCTGCACTGACTCGTTTGCGCGATGCAGGGTTTCGACTGGTCACACTGACCAACTCAGCGAGCAGCACCTCTCCAACGCCACTAGAAAAAGCAGGTCTCAGTCAGTTCTTTGAGCAACACTTCAGCATTGAGCCTGTTGGCAAGTTCAAGCCCGCACCTGAAACGTATCAGATGGTGGCTGAGACATTAGATGTTGACACGTCAGAAATGTGTCTTGTTGCTTGTCACCTTTGGGATACTATAGGTGCGCAAGCAGCTGGTTGTCGCGGTGCGTTTTTGACACGTCCTTATAATGCGATGCTGAACGCGCCCAATGTACCAGTTCCAGATTTGACCGCATCAGATTTATCGGTACTAGTCGATCAACTTATTAGCAAAAGAAGTGCTTAATACACTCAACTAATAGGCTCTGTTTAGGCGTAACATACAAAAAAGCTGCTTCGATATTGAAGCAGCTTTTTTCGTTTCAAAAGTATAATGTTAAGGCGATGACGACCATACAATAGCGTTAATATGTTCGTCAAAAACCCTACATTATAAGAAACTATGCATCGTAAAAAACCACGCTTAAAAATTGACGACTGTACGAATACTTTCACCTTTGTGCATCAAGTCAAACGCTTCGTTGACGTCTTCTATTGGCATCGTATGAGTGATGAAATCTTGTAATGGAATCTCACCCGCTAGGTAGCGCTCGACATAACCTGGTAGTTCTGTACGACCTTTTACACCGCCAAATGCTGAGCCTTTCCAGACTCGACCAGTCACTAACTGGAACGGACGAGTAGAAATTTCTTGTCCAGCACCAGCCACACCGATGATGACCGATTCGCCCCAACCTTTATGGCAGCACTCTAGCGCTGAACGCATGACATCAACGTTACCGATACATTCAAATGAATAATCAACACCGCCATCAGTCAACTCAACGATTACTTCATGAATTGGCTTGTCATAGTTTTTAGGGTTGATGAAGTCAGTTGCGCCTAGCTTTTCGGCCAACTCAAACTTGCTTTCATTGATGTCAATCACGATAATACGGCGGGCTTTTGCCATGGCAGCGCCAATCACGGCTGATAGTCCGATACCGCCCATACCAAAGATAGCAACCGTTGCACCCTCTTCGACTTTTGCAGTATTCATGACTGCACCCATGCCGGTAGTCACACCACAACCGAGTAAGCAAACCTCTTCTAACGGGGCTTCTTTGTTTACTTTAGCCAAAGAAATCTCTGGTAAAACCGTGTACTCAGAGAAAGTTGAGCAACCCATATAATGATAGATAGGCTCGCCATCTTTATAGAAACGCGTGGTGCCATCTGGCATCAAGCCTTTACCCTGAGTCTCGCGTACTGCCGAGCAAAGATTGGTTTTGCCTGAGCGGCACATTTTACAGACGCCGCATTCTGCTGTGTATAACGGAATGACATGATCGCCGACCTGAACGCTGGTCACGCCCTCGCCCACTTGCTCAACGATACCGCCGCCTTCATGGCCCAAGATCGAAGGAAACACGCCTTCTGGATCTTCACCAGATAAGGTAAAAGCATCTGTGTGGCAGACACCGCTAGCGACGATTTTTACCAATACTTCGCCTTTACGCGGTAGCATGACGTCTACTTCTTCGATAGATAGTGGCTGGTTTGGACCCCACGCGATGGCTGCTTTTGATTTAATAAATTTATCGGACATAAAAATCTCTCTTTTAATTGATTGTTATTTATGGGTAATGACACAACAGTTTTGCTATAAGTACAAGCAGTTCTAATAAATTACTAATGCATGTTAGCGTTCACTATATCTACAGTTAAAACAAATAAAGATAGACTAAGCTGAGCTTATCTTGCCTGCCCTTTATAGGCAAGCATCGATGATAGTAAAACACCACTTTTTTACATTGATACTAACCATTATATTTGTTTCTGAGCTGATAACAATATGCTATATTTACAAATATCTTTTACATACTGGTAATAATCATGCGCTGGGAAGGGATTAGTGAGTTTGTCTACGTCGCAGAATATGAGAGCTTTACGCGTGGTGCGAAAGAGCTTGGCATCTCGACTGCACAAGTCAGCCGCCAAATCAGCGCACTAGAGAAGCGCTTAAATATAAAGCTACTATATCGAACCACGCGCAGGGTCTCACTGACTGAAGAAGGCCGTGTTTTCTATCAGCACTGCCGCAGTGTGCTCGATGGGTTAGATGCGGCTGAGCAAGCCGTCAGTAACTTACAATCAAAGCCCCAAGGCAGGATAAAACTAACGGCGCCTGTGACTTACGGTGAGCAGCAGTTGTTACCACTCATCAATGATTTTATGATGCAGTATCACGATATCGAAGTGACTGCCTTTTTGAGTAATCAGAAAGTCGATTTGATTGAAGGGGGTTATGATTTGGCCATTCGTATTGGCAAACTGCATGACTCGACGATGATGGCAAAGAAACTTAGCCTGCGCACTAATTTTGTCTGCGCTGCGCCTTCTTATCTACAAAAACACGGTATACCGCACCATCTAAGTGATTTGAGTCAACATAATTGCTTATTGGGTACTCGTGACTACTGGCACTTTATAGATACGGCTAAAGCAAAAGAGAACCGTGATAATCATGGTAGGGCGGACAACCAAAAAACGAGTATAGAAAGACACTTACGTGTCTCTGGTACTGTGCAATATAATAGCGGCTATAGTCTGATCGATGCTGCGCTAAAAGGTCTGGGTATCGTACAGCTGCCTGATTATTATGTGCAAAAATATTTAGCGTCTGGTGAATTGGTTAGTTTGCTTGATGATTATAGAGAGCCTGAAGAAAGCATTTGGGCTGTTTATCCGCATAACCGTCATCTATCACCGAAGATTAGACTGTTGGTCGATTATTTGGCGGAACATTTGGTTTAACGTTCTGTTAAGAGCTGTTGCAATCACAAACCTGATTACGCACAATGAATATTCAATGTTGCTCATTATCGTTAGGGCTAACCATACTACAAATAACTTAAAGGTGTCATTATGATTAAAATCGTCTCTATCGCTGCGCTAGCAGTGGCCGTTTCTTCTTGTGCCAGTATCGATACGTTGTTAAATAAAACCAATAGCACTGGTGCGATGACAAATACAACTACCTCTATCAATGCTGAAAAAGGCTTGGTGACTTTACAGAGCAATCACTCTGTCCAAGATACTGCAGATAAACTGGTTTCAGTTATAGAAAGCAAAGGTATGAAGGTATTCGCGCGAGTCGATCATCAAAAGAATGCACAAGGTGTCGACTTATCATTGAGACCAACTCAAGTCGTTATGTTTGGTAACCCTAAAGCAGGTACGCCGTTAATGAACTGTGAGCAAACCGTTGCCATTGACTTGCCGCAAAAAATTCTAATTAGCGAAGATGCCGATAAGAAAGTATGGCTATCATATAACAACCCTGACTACCTCCAGACACGCCACAATATTGAAGGTTGCGATACCGAAATTGCCAATATCTCAAAAGCACTTAACGCTATCAGTACTGCAGCAACGGCAAAATAATTCGCTCAATACGTTTGAATAAATAGGTGAAACGGAAAACTGAAACTCTATTTTTTTACTTGATTTGTTGACTTAAAAAGCACTCATATCAAGAATGACTAGATTGCTCTATCTGGTCATTCAATTCTACTTTTAATTTCTTTGCACACTCGATAATCTTTTTTCTATCGGCAGGAATGGCACCTTGCGCAATAGCGATTTCACGCATTTGAACCGTAATATCGTAGTGAGGATAGCTGGCATTACGATGAAATAGACGCGTA
>NZ_JBQSVK010000029.1:0-10133 GCF_052376195.1 Psychrobacter sp. AOP7-B1-25 | reverse complement strand
TCGTGATGATTAACTACTGATACCCTGTATTGCATACACTCTTAAATATTAAAAAGCCCCAAGCTACTTTCTCAAGTGGCTTGGGGTCTTTAATAGCAAGTCTAAATAAACACTTATTGGTATCTAGTGTGGGTTCATATTTGTGGATTGCTGGCCGTTTTGAGCCTTTCCTAAAAAGTGTGTAACTATTATTTAGATTGTAGAAGTACTTACACGAAATTTAGGAAAGGCTCAAATTTTTATATAAAACCAGCTATCACACATATAGTACCAAATCTAACGCTTTCGACCACACGACCAACATGTATTTAATTAAGTTATATTTCATTTTAAGGGTCAACAACCCATTAAACCTTAAAGCCTACATGCTTTCCTGTTGGTAGCTCAACATCAATACGTAGCTTGCCGCCCATGGCTTCAACATATTTTTTCATAGTTGATATTTTAAGATCATGGCCACGATTTTCTATAGCAGACAATGACGGCTGCTTAATACCTAGGGTCTGAGCAAGCTCTTTTTGAGAGATCTCAAGCTCTTCACGGAGACGGTACAGCTGGTTTTCCAAAAGCAGCTGTTCGGCCAATTGTTGAATACGAGCTTGGCTGTCTTCTGAGCGCTCCGCTAACATCTCTTGTAGTGTCTTAGTCATGTTATGGCTCTCCTAAAGTTTTGAGGTGACGCTCATACTGCTGGTCTGCCGTGGCTAGCATTTCTTTATAAAAACGCTTTTTATTGCCCTTATCACCGATACAAAGCACAATCGCTTGGCGTTTTGGGTCAAAGGCAAAAAAGGCCCTGAGTGGTTTACCTCGGTGCTGAACCCGCAGCTCTTTCATGTTGGTAAATTTTGAGTCATACACAGTGTCCACTAAAGGACGACCTAAGCTTGGGCCCTGCTGCTCTAAAGCCACCAAGGCCGCTAACACTTTCTCTTGTGTTGACTCATCTTGCTGATACAGCCAATCATTGAACAGCTCGGTTGTGATGACAGTCCACATATAAAAGTCGCTATATAGATTACAGTCTATATTTTACCGCTAATTAACACTCTCTGCAACCAAAAGGCGTGGTCACTCCTGATCTGTACTCTTATCCAGTGCCACTTGCATCTTCTCAAGCTCTATCGTTAATGCACCAGTCTTTTCTTGCTCAGCGCTATAGCTGGCCGATACCGTTTCATACTGCTTAAGCAGCAGCTGATGATCTGTGTTTAATGTCGCTTGCTGTTGCGTCAGCTGCTCATAAAGTCCTGACAGCTTATCGCGTTCAACGATAACCGCTTTTAACTCTCCTTTAACCTCTGCAGTAGCGTTTGCGATCTCGTTGCGCTCAATGGTAACCGCTTTTAACTCTGTCTTAGCTGCTTCAAGTTCTGCACTTAAACGGGCAACCTCTGCTTTATCACCAGCAGCGTTAGCCTCAAGTGTGGCCACCTTCGATATGTTGGCACTCAGCTCTTTTGCTTGCTGATCAAAACTGCTACGCAGGTCACCAAGTTGGGCCTGAGCTGCCACTGTTTTAGCTCGTTCAAGCTCCAACTGGTGCTGAGTATCGTCTAAGGTCTGCTTAAACGTATCACGTTCAGCTGTCGCCTGTTCAGCCGCTTTAGCTTTTGTCTCTGCCGTGGTGGTCACTTCGTCTAGTTGCACCAATAACTCCGCCTGCTCACCTTCTAAGGTCTTAACCGCCTCTTGTGCCTCGTCCGTCTCAGCTTGCGCCTTAGCCTTAATACTCTCTAAAGCTTCACGCTCTTTAACTAATCGATCATTGGCGATATCAATGGCCGTCTGCCACATATCCGCACCAAGCGTCTGTAAGCGCTCAGTGATACCACTGGGCAATTCCACCTGCCTTAGCTGCGTTTCTTCTTGGTTGTCCTGACGCCAAGACTTCATAGCCTCACTGATGGTTGTGAATGAACCACCGCCTAGCGCTTTACGCACTTCGGCGAGAGTAGGCTTGATACCCTTTTCCTGCAACTGGTCAGCAGTGTTATGAACCTGTTGAATAGTGAGTGCCATAGTCATGTCCTTAATTTTGTATTTGTATGAGTAGATATGTAGCGTTTGTATAATTTGTATGTAGTATAATACAATATACAACATACTACAATATAGAATACAAAAAAACCTCGGGTGATTTGAGGTGTCTTGTAGGCGCAAGTGCGTTGATGGTTGGTCACAGATACGGATAAAGCACTAGCATTTGCCAAATGGCGAGGTTGGTGCGATAGTTACTCACTGAACGTTCTGAACAGTTGCACTATACAGGTCTTAAAAACGTACTTGAACACTAGGTGAGCAATGAACATATCGGTGACAAAAGCAGCGCAACAGTGGGGTGTATCGAGAACCACTATCTATCAGAAGATCAATGATGGCGAGCTTTCCAGAACAGCAGATAAGAAAATAGACGTTTCGGAAATGTTGCGAGTGTTCGGTGAGCCAATTTCTAAAAAACGTACTGAACGTTCAAAGGACGCTGTTCAAAGTACACCTATGAACAATCAAAGTGTTCAGTACAATACGGACATTGAACACCTATTAGCGCTTGAAAAGCTCAAGAATGTACACCTCAGCCAACAAGTAAGCGATCAAAAAAAGTTAATTGAAAATTATCAGCAGCAGATAGGACAGTTAAATAAAACGCTGGATAAAGCCAACGCCAGTATCCATGATTTCGCACAAGTAAGACTGCTAGAGTTTAAGCAAGCTGAAATAAGCGATGAGCCGCCATTTGAACAAGAGCAAGAAAAAGAAGATGATTCAATCGTCGCGACGGCTAAGAAGAAAAAACGGTGGTTCTTTTAACTAGCACTGATATTGGCAAATCATCCTATACGCGAATATTTAGATGGAAATGAAGCAGACTATGACTTCTCAAGGGAACCACCTATAACAGACTACCTAGAATAGTCTGTTATAGGTGGTTCCCTTAGGGTATAACTATTAGATATCTACACCGCATTCTCTAATATCTTTAACAAGTTTTTCAAAATTATTATCGCTATCATTCATTAAGCGATCGTATTCTTGTTTGAGTAAATACTCGATAACATGCTTTTTTTTCATACCACCACGTCCATATAACGCAATCATCGTAAGTTGATATGAACTTTCTTTGCTTATCAACATATCCAAGCGCTTAGCGCCCTTTTCTATATGTTTTTCTCGGTGGCGCTTTTGACGTTCGTTGACATTACTCATAGTATAATCCTGTTACCGTGTAACCTAATTATAACCGTTACACGGTAACATGCAAGACATATAATATTAAAATACTAAGTAAATATTTAATATTATTCTTATATAACCTCCCTTTTGGATAGTGGCATAAGCAAATGTTTAGCTTGGCCGCTATAATAGCCGCTATAAAAACTCATATTTATGGACACAGTTATGGAAGGAATAGTTGTATTTGTATTCATTGGTTTAGCTGTATTAAGCATGTTAGCCGTACTTTGGTATTTATTCCAAACTGTCCGTATCATATGGGCATATAATTCATTATTAGCGATTGCATCAGTGATTTTTAGTCCTATTGTTCACATTATTTTTTACTTTATGCCTAAAGATAACTTTGATAAACATGAAGCAGGATTATTTAAAAAATACTTCTTATCTATTGGATTAGTTGCTTTGTTGGGTGTTGTTGCAGCTGTAGTTATACCAGCTACCAACTCTAGCGCTGATGAGATAGGAAGTTTTGACCCTGATGAAATAGAGACTTTAGCATACAAAGGAGATCCATCTGCTCAGTCTCGCTTGGGTGCAATGTACTATGCAGGTAGAGATGATGTAGATCAGGATTACACGAAAGCTGCTGAATGGTCTCAAAAAGCTGCTGATCAAGGAAATGCTAACGCTCAACTTGTTCTCGGTTGGCTTTACGAAGACGGTAATGGCGTACGTCAGGACTATAATGAAGCTGCTGAATGGTTTCGAAAGGCTGCTGATCAAGATCATGCTGGAGCTCAAAGCAGTCTAGGAGCAATGTATGAGAGCGGTAAAGGTGTACGTCAGGACTATGCCGAAGCATCTAAGTTATATAAAAAAGCGGCTGACCAAGGTGACGCTCATGCCCAATTTCGTCTTGGCGTAATGTACCAAGAAGGCAATGGCGTACGTCAGGATTACGCCGAAGCATCTAAGTTATATAAAAAAGCGGCTGACCAAGGTAATGGTAAGGCGCAAGTCCTTTTAGGAGTAATGTATGAGAGCGGTAAAGGTGTACGTCAGGACTATGCCGAAGCAAAAGAGTGGTTTGGTAAAGCATGTGATAACGGAATCCAAGTTGGTTGTGATCAGTATCGAGCATACAACTAATCAAAAAAGCTTGTGAATAACGGTTGAACGGCGCCTTCGAGACTTTCCTAAAAACTGTGTAACTGCTTATAATCCACTAACTGGAGAATAAGCAATGACCAACCAATCTGACATTAAAAAATAGCTGAGCAAATCTACTTCAAAAAACGAGCCTATCCCAGATTCTGTGTAACCGCTATTTACTCCCGATCAATACTTACACAGAATCTGGGATGAGCTCGAATTTTTGAACACCCTCATCTCGCACGGTACTACTTAGTCTTGATATAGATAGCTATTCAGCTCTACTTTATAGAAATACCCTAGTTAGCGTTGTTTTTTAAAGATCGATCGAACTCACTATCGAGAAACTCTTCTGCTCTTCTTTGACTTATATCTTCATCAGCGCCCCAGATGTTCTCATCATATAGAACATACATATAATGAGAGCACGCATCATATTTTCCCTTAGGAGGGGTGCTTTCTCCATAGTATTTTGCGTAAGCCATTATGGTACAGTTTTCATACCCTTTTTCCTGCATATATTCATATATATACTCACAACAATACGGCATCCAATACTCTGCCACCTCAACTTCAAAATAATAATTATCGATATTCGTAACATAGCCATTTTTACCTAGCTCTTTGATAATGTTATCGAAATCTTGTGGATTATTATTTGCAAAGCTCTTTAAGTCTTTAAGAGCTTGTTTAGCCTTTTCAATAGTCATAAAACGCAAATCCTTGTTTTTTTATTAAGTAGCAAAAAAGTATATAACCATAAAACCCATTTATCACCTATCAAAACCTTGGTCTAAAACTCGGCCTATAAGTTTCTGTAGGAGCTGGTTTAGCTGATTCTAGCTCCTGTTGAACAGCTTTATCTGCCACTAACGGCTCAGGCGTAGCTAAATTCTGGTATCTCTCCTGATGATAAGCCTCTTTTATTTCTATCCCAGTGGCTAAGTGCTCCTTATCTGACTGCATGCGCTCGTTTCTGCTAGCTGTACGGTCATACGCAGAATGACCTTCTTCTTTCGCATCTGGTTCAAACTTGTAACCATCAAATCCTTTTTCAAACATACCGCCTTTGAGCCTAACACCCATTGGCTTGCCGTTCTTATCGGTTAGCTTGTCGCTTGTCACCGATAACGTCTTCTCGCTATTACCTCGATTAATCTTCAAGCCCCACTGTTCTAGCCGACTTAGCACTCTTCGACGATTCATAGCGATACCATTTTGCCAATCCAGTAACAGACGACGTTTAATCGCTTCCTCTAATAGTTTACGGTTAGGAGGATTGGCGATAGTCTCCTCGTCCTTATCTGCATCTTTTTTCGTATACGCCTTTGCATCAAAAGGCGACGGACGCGGCGCATTACTGCTATATGGGTTAACTAGACGTTTGCGTTTAGGGTCACTTAACGGCTCACCCTTAATGGTTTTGACTTCTGAATTGATAATATTTTTCCAAGCGTTCACCCTTTTTTGATCTGCTGGCTCATAGTACGGCTGAAAAGCCTTACCTGATCGCAGTTCCTGACAGGGAATCACAAAGTTCAGCTCCAGTCGTCCGACAGGATGAGCGTCATCAATGTCTTTATCCGCATGCTCAACCCATAGAATATCGTACTGATCATTCTCTAACCCGCAGAATATGACCGCTTCAAACTCCTGCATAATGCGCTTTTTATCGGCTTCACTAATCTCATCCGCACGTTCACTAAAAGATAAGTACCCTGACTTATACTTAGTCTTGTGAGAGGTCGTGTTAATTAAGTGCTCAGTGAGCACAGGATCGCCGTACAGCACTTTTGCATGCGTTCTAGGTACCAAAGTACCCTTACCCCCTTTCTCTTTAAGAAGGTAGTCTAAAACGCCACTCGCTTTGCCTTTACCATGCTTAGAGAACTTAACAATCATCACCATCCCTCGCGGCTACTTTTGAGTATTCGATACTCGTCTCTATCAGCACATGCAACTGTTTCCTAATCGCCTTAATCTCATTAAGCACCTCGGCATCAACGTGCTTTTCGATATTCACATGCTTGGTCAGCTGATTAAGATTGCTACCGATTCTACCCAACTGACGCACCAATTCAGGATCAACTGGCTTAACAGGAGTAACCCCTAATGCCAATCCTCGTAACCAACTGGCCACCGTATTTTCGCGGTTTCTTTCCTTAATCTCAGCAAGTTCGTAGTCATTGACGCGAATCGCAATCTCTCTATTTCGCTTGGCTCTCTTGTCAAGAACGGTGGTTTTTGGCTCAGTCATAACGATTACCTAGGTAAGATTTTTTTGGGGGTTTTAAGGGGTCTCCCCTTAACCAGCTCACATGAGGGATAGGATAATTATTACGTAGTAATAAATAGCCCCCTCTTGTGACTGCTGGCTTAATAAATAATATCATATAATTTATATTTGGCTGTACCTAATTAAAAATAAATGGCTGTACCTATAGATTGTCTATTGTGTGTACTTACATACAATAAATGACTGTACCTATGATATTATTATTGTCTGTACCTATTCTAAAAGTGAGTGAGTTATTTATGGATAAGAGACGTAGGAATATGCAACGTTACAATGCGGTACGTTCTGCTCGAGTTGAAGCCATGATTGAGTTCTTAAAGGATATCGATTTTGGTGGTACTGAACTTTGCCAACTTGGTATAGAAGATGGGTATAGGTTAGAACGTGAAGTTAACTCTTATAGAGCTATGCAAATAGCTAGGTACTTTGGAGTTAATGTCAGTAAATCAAAATTAACTCAATTTTCTAAACCTAAAGATCATAGATACGATTTTACTGCTGCTCAGCTAATGGGCTATATCAGTGAGCATTATGATGAGCTAATGAATTACTGGGAATGGTTTGTACAACCAGCTATACGTAAAGCTAGAGAGAAGTATCCTATTGAAGAAGAATTAGAAAATAAGAAGTAAAAGGTTTTTAATGTTTTTAATAGCTTTTAAAAGCTTTTAAGTAGGCTGCATCCCTTTATAGTCAAGGCTTTTAGGTTAGATAAGCATACGTTTATACACCCATAGATATACGTTTATACACCCATAGATATACGTTTATACACCCATAGATATACGTTTATACACCCATAGATATACGTCTTTACAATCATAGTATATTTATATACAATAAAAAATTATAAGTATATATACGGATTTTATATGACAAAAACTAGCATAGTAAGCAAAGCTAATGCGTTTATTGAGTCGGGCTATGCGATTAACTTAGTCGCTCAGCGTGTAATTATCTTAGCTATTATTGAAGCAAGAGAACAAGGAAGTATGTCTGAAATTGGAGGTGTCCACCGTATCAGAGCGTCTGATTACGGGAAGCATTTTGAATGTGATAAAACTACTGCTTATCGCTCACTGAAGTCTGCTTGTGAAAGTCTTTATGAAAGCGAGTTTGTTTGGACTGATAAGGATTCAAAGGGACGTGACAAGATAAATAAGTCCAGATTCGTGCAACGTGCTTCATATAGTGAGGGCGGTGGGTATGTAGAGGTTATGTTTGGAAATGACGTTATTCCACTGATAACAAGACTTAGTGAGAAATATACAGAGTACGAGCTACAACAAATAAAAGACCTAAATAGCATCTACGCATTGCGTATCTTTGAAATATTAATGCAGTGGAGTAGTGTTGGTAAAACCCCTCCAATTACAATTGGAAATTTACGTACTCGTTTGGGTATCGAAGAGCACCAATATAAAACTATGGGTAATTTTAAAAGTCGTGTTTTAGACCATGCTATTAATGAGATTAATGATAATACGAATATTACAGCGACTTATGAACAGCACAAAGAAGGCCGTAGAATTGTTGGGTTTACGTTCAAATTCAAAATAAAAACTAAGCCTGAGAAAGCGACAGGCATAAAGAGAGATGGTGATACGCCTGATATGCTGACTCCTTTAAAAATGACAGATAAACAAAAGGGTGTTTTTGCGGCTAAGCTATCGAGAATGAGTGAGTTGGCTAACTATGCTAAGCAAGGTGAAGATTATAAAGCGTTTGCTGAGCGGATTGAGAGTGAGCTATTGGATGAAAGTAAGCATGCTTTTTATATACCCTATCTCGATAAATTAGGTTTTAAGACTTCTTAAAAAGCTTATAGTATAAGCACTTGACCAAAACTTTGAGACCATCCCGAATTCTGTGTAGATGCTCGTAGATACGCTCTAATAAACATAAAAACCTAATACAGTCTGCTATAAGTGGTTCCATTATACCAGTCTGTTATAAGTGGTCTATTAATAGGTTTTCGGGGCTTTTTAGCTGGTTCCCTTGAGGTATAGATTGAAAGCTAACTGATTCAGATATATTGAGGTCTAATATGAAAAATATCATTTATCCCATTTTGTTATTATCTACAGTGGGCTTGACTACGATTTGCGCCAATGCGACGGATACTATTGCCTCAGCACGCATTACTGTTTTAGATAGAAGTTTACAATCACAACTTCAGACACAGTTAAAACGTATTGATTATAATAATTTCTACTCTAATTTAGAAGACTTTAGCGCACCTTACACGCTTAAAAATGGTTCAAAATTCTATGAAGCTAGAAGAGATAAATTAAATTCAGCGTCAGCGATTGTGATAGATCCACAGGGTTATTTTTATGTAGCTTACAAAATGCCTAACTCTAACAATATTACATATATCACTAATGATGGAAGCTGTAATAGAGAAGTTCATGACGCTATAAAAGTGTTCGCCAATACGTTTGGAGAAAATAACAAGATTATATTTTCAAACCCTACTAAAATCAATAATATGTCCCATGATTGTAAGGGGGTTTATAGTAACCTTCTTTTGAAAAATCGTAGCTTCGAGCGAGCATATCTTAAAGACCAATAGCATTACGTGGCAATGGTTACGTCTGTCAGCTCGCTTCCTTACGTATGTAAAGTTCACACAAAAAACTAGGTAGATAGAATGCTGATATGGATTACGCTTTATATTCTTCTTTGTTTGTTCTTTAGGTGGCTTATATTCTCTAATTCTAGTATGGCAGAGAGACTTGGCTCTTGGGGTTGGACTTCAGATCAAAACAAACTCTACTTTTCAATGATGTGGTTATTCTCAACCTTTGTATTTCTGTTTGGGATATTCAATAGTAATTTTCGTAACTCTTTTATATTAGAGTATTTATTTTAAAAGCAATCACAATATTTGATCTAATAACGACTGCCGAATGTTGTTAACTGTGTTGTAGATTATTAGCATTACCAGTCAGTAAGCATAGCAAAAAAATAGGCATACAGCCGATAGTTCGATGCCTGTATAGCGCACCGATCATGATTAGAATATGTATGATAAGTACACCATGAAGTACACTGTGACTGTTTCAACCAGTTAAAACGTTGATACTATTAGCCTACAGACTAAGATTCAAGTCCTCACTAGGGGACCGAACCAGTGAAGGCACCTGATTGATTCGCCATAGGTATATTCCAAGAGAACCAATGAAACCCTATTCTTCTATCCAATGTTATTTGTCCTAATACCCGTTACGCCAGTTACGCCAGTTACGTTTTTCAGCATAAACCACTTAGACATAGTGATTAACTGTATGTCATTATTTACTTTTAAATTAATCTCTTATTCTAATTAATAAACAGTCTGCAGAAAAACTAACGCATTTTAGGATATTATTATGAAAAAACTATCAACATTGAAGAAATCTCTTGTAATGGCACTGAGTGTCACAAGCTTTAGCATGGCTTCTGTTTCAGCCACTCAAGCAGCCACTGATATGAATGAGGTAACGGCAGCATCACAGAGTAAGAA
>NZ_JBQSVK010000028.1:0-13480 GCF_052376195.1 Psychrobacter sp. AOP7-B1-25 | reverse complement strand
GAAAAATATCTTAAAGGTCATCAATTCCTTATTTCTGCAAGACTTGCGTGACGAGTTCGCCAAGTGCGCCAAAGACAAGCCACGCGCAATCAGGCTTTACAACAAACTGCCCACGCTCAAGTTTTTTGACCCAGCTTGCGGCTGCGGTAACTTCCTTATCATCGCCTATCGAGAGCTACGCTTACTAGAAAACCAGTTGATTGCACAGATTTATGGTGATGAAAGGGGCTTACTCGATATTAGCAGTATGTGCCAAGTCACCGTGGATCAGTTCTATGGCATCGAGATTGAGCCACACGCCGCGCATATCGCAAGGGTGGCCATGTGGATCACCGATCACCAGTTAAACCAAGCCACTGCTGACCTGTTTGGCACAACGCGCCCCACAACGCCCATTGTGTACAGTCCACACATCACTGAGGGTAATGCCCTACAAATTGATTGGGAGAGCGTTCTAGCGGCAAATGAATGCGATTTTGTGATGGGTAATCCGCCGTTTATTGGTTATACCTATCAAAGTAAAGAGCAAAAAGCGGATATGGCGCATGTGGCAGGTGATATTAAGAAGTCTAAAACTTTAGATTACGTGGCTGGATGGTATATCAAAGCCATGCACTATATGCAGTTGGTCACAAAGCAGAGGCATCATGTCGAAACGGCGTTTGTATCGACCAATTCCATCGTTCAAGGTGAACATGTAGCGGTGTTATGGCAGTATTTGCTTGAAAACTGCGGTGGGTATATTAACTTTGCTCACCATACCTTTAGATGGACGAATGAGGGCAAAGGTGTAGCAGCGGTTCATTGCGTCATCGTTGGCTACTCGACACACGAGCGTCAAGAAAAAACCATTTTCAGTTATGACGATATAGCCGCCGACCCTATACCAAATAAAGCAAAGTTAATAAACGGATATTTGATAGGTTCGCCTATCGTTTTTTTTGATCGAAAAAACAAACAAGTATCTAATGAAAATATAATGGCGAAAGGTAGCCAGCCTACAGATGGTGGGAACTTGCTACTATCTAATGAGGAATACTTAGAGCTATTAGAAAAAGAGCCGCTAACCGAAAAGTATTTGCGCCCCTTTATAGGTTCACAAGAATTTTTAAACGATGTTAAACGCTGGTGTTTGTGGTTCGATGGTGTCGATCCAATAGAGTTAAATAAGGATTTGGCACAGATGCCAAACGTCGTACAGCGGTTAGAAAACATCAAGGCAATGCGAAGTGATAGCACTAAAAAAGCCACGCAAAAGCTGGCAGCTACGCCTCATCTATTCAGCGAAATACGCCAACCATCTTCAGGGAGCTATCTTTTAATCCCTAGCGTATCATCAGAAAATAGAAAATACGTACCTATAGGCTTTTTTGATCATACAACGGTATGCAGCAACCTTGTTTTTAGCTTACCTCATGCAAGTTTATACCACTTTGGAACGCTCTCTAGCAGTATGCACAATGCCTTTATGCGCTTAACAGCTGGTCGCCTAGAAAGCCGTTATCGCTATTCAAATAGCATCGTCTATAACAACTTCCCCTACCCCTTTATGGCAGAAGATGACAGCAGCAAGGCGACCAAAGCGCGTGATGACATTGCCAAAGCCGCACAAGCGGTCTTAGACGCTCGTAAGCTCTATCAAGACGGTAGTGAAGACGCACCTACTTTAGCCAAGCTATACAATACATATATGATTGATCCTTATCCTGAGCTAACTAAAGCCCATGCTGCGCTGGATAAGACAGTGGATAAGGCGTATGGCTATAAAGGCAAAGGGGATGATGCGAGTCGCGTTGAGTTCTTGCTAAAGCAGATAGCTGAGGCTTAGAGCCACGATCTAAAAATCTTATTAAGCGCCACTGACCTTTAGTTAGAGATAACTAAAGGTTTTTTTGTGCCTGAAATTTAGTGATTTACGTATGAGAGAGAGGCGCGGAACACCCCTCAAAGCCTAGTAAAAAGGTCATTCATAATAGTATTAGGCGGATCGGAAATAATGGCTCTAATTCGATACATCAACGGATAGCGTGGATTTGCCCAATACACGCCAAACGTACTTGTTGAGCTTACAGTAAAGGACTTTAATAACGATAACGGAACTCTGTCCCGTAAGATTAAGCAATCAATGTCAGTAAAATGAGAGTTATAACTGGGAGATCAACTATTTGCGGTGTATTACGTGCAATACACCGTGATTGACATCGAGTATCTATTGTTATTTTTAGATAATTAGCACCTGAACCGCCTCATTTAGTCCGATTTTCTGATGTTCAATAAAATATCAGTCGTAAGTTATTGAAAGACAATACCAACCACCTTCAATGTATAAAAGGGAAACCCTCATGAAAAATCTAGACACACTCTCCTTAGTTGTAGATATTTTGTTTTTGATCATAGAAATCATTAAATTATCTATAGAGGTAATACCGTTTTTCTAAGTAAGTATACCTATAAGCAAGCAATTAGGTACTTTCACTGGTTCAGTTCCCTAGTGAGGACTTGAATCTTGGACTGTATGCTAATGATAGCAATAGTTTGAGTTATTGAAGCAACATCGGTGTACTTCGTTGTGTACATCCAGTGAGTTTTTCGAGAGTGAATTAGCTTATTTTTGATTTCTATAAGTACTGTTATGGGAATAATAGCCAGATATTTTTATTGACTGGTGCTATGTATGTTAGAATCACGAGAAATATTACTCCTTTAATCTAAATAAGTCGTTTACTACAAAGATGAATATTCCGCCTTAACTGTTTGACCCCCTCCTAAGTAAATAATTGCTCCCTATAGCAATTTCTGTCATAGAGCGTTTTACGCTTTTTCCTGTGCACACGCACTGCTTTAATGTTTGTATCTATAATCGATTTATCTATCGAGTCATTATAAGCAAGCTATTAAAAGCAATTTATGACAATAACTCGCTAAATATGATGTTTCACATTTTCACATTCCTTGATTGGTAGGCATTATGCCTAGCTGAGAGTGTGTCAGACCTTTTATTTTAGATACCTCTTATCTTAGATATCGCGATTATTGACAGACTAAAGCAGTTCATAAAAACTGAGTTAAACATGTTAACTACTATTAAAGAACATTGGTTATCCAATGTTAGAGGCGATGTCCTAGCTGGTATGGTTGTCGCTCTAGCCCTTATCCCTGAAGCCATTGCTTTTTCGATCATTGCCGGTGTTGATCCCCAAGTTGGATTGTACGCCTCATTTTGTATTGCCGTAGTGATTGCTTTCGTTGGCGGACGTCCGGCGATGATTTCAGCCGCAACCGGCGCGATGGCATTACTTATGGTGACATTGGTGAGAGAGCATGGCTTGCAGTACTTGTTAGCCGCCAGTGTTTTGACAGGGGTGATACAGATTATCTTTGGCTTTTTGAAGCTGGGTAATTTGATGAAGTATGTCTCTCAATCTGTCGTCCTTGGCTTTATTAATGCTTTGGCGATTTTGATTTTTATGTCACAGATTCCTGAGCTGATGCCGCAAGATGGCTCAAACCTAGTTCACGTCTATGGTCTGGTGGCGCTGGGCTTAATCATTATCTATGGTTATCCGTACATTCCTAAAATCGGCAAAGTAATTCCGTCACCGCTGGTCAGTATTGTGTTGGTAACGGCAGTAGCCATTTTATTAGGCGCAGAAGCACGTACCATCAACGATATGGGTCAGCTGCCGGATACTTTGCCGATATTTTTACTGCCTGATATTCCTTTGAATCTAGATACCTTGTTGATTATTTTGCCGTATGCGATAAGTCTTGCAATTGTCGGTTTGCTTGAGTCTATGATGACCATGACCATTGTGGATGATTTAACCGATACCAAAGGTGATCGTACCCAAGAGTGTAAAGGTCAAGGTATTGCCAACGTCGTCAGTGGTTTTTTTGGTGGTATGGCAGGCTGCGCGATGATTGGACAATCTATTATCAATGTAAAATCAGGCGGCTACACACGTCTATCCACCTTGGTTGCAGGGGTGTTTTTATTATTGATGGTTGTATTCTTAAGTGATTGGTTAAAAATTATCCCGATGGCAGCACTGGTTGCTGTCATGATCATGGTGTCGATTGGTACTTTTAACTGGGGTTCTTTTAAAGAGCTAAAAACCAAGCCGCTACAAAGTAATATTGTTATGATTACTACCGTTGCTGTGGTGGTTGCAACTCATAACTTAGCGTATGGCGTATTAATTGGTGTGCTGTTATCAGCCCTATTCTTTGCCAATAAAATTGAGCGCTATATGAGCGTACATACGCAATTAGATGAGGCAGAACGAACGCGTTATTACTTCGTTAATGGTCAAGTATTCTTTTCATCGTCAGAGCGTTTGATTGAGTCATTTGATATCAAAGAATCTGTCTCTAAAGTGATTATTGACGTATCGCGAGCGCATTTTTGGGATGTGACGGCAGTCGCTGCCATTGATAAAGTCATTATTAAGTTTCGCCGAGAAGGGACTGAAGTTGAGCTAATAGGTCTGAATGAAGCAAGCCAAGCGATGATAGAGAAGTTCGGCGTTCATGACAAACCTGACGCTGATCAAAGCTTAGGTGCTCATTAATAACGTCTACTAACGATAGTGTCCATCAAGCCTATTAGTTTTGGTGAAGTGGACACTCTAAATTAAAATTTAAGGACAAATAATGAACACAGAACAGCATATTTTAGCGTGTATCGATGGTTCAGCCGTGACGGAATCGGTTTGTGATTATGCAGCATGGTACGGCAGCCGATTAAATTTACCAGTAGGCTTATTACATGTGAGTGATGTTCCTGCTTCAAGCAGACGTGATTTATCAGGAGCAATAGGCATTAATAGTCGTCAGTTTCTATTAGAAGAACTCACGCAACTCGATGAGCAAAGAGCAAAAGTCGCTAATAGCTATAGCGATGCGTTGGTCAATGATGCAAAAAGCCATATTCAAAGTCGCTTCGATAGTATGGACGTGAAAATTTATCAACGTCACGGCAAGCTGCTGCCAGCGATTGAACACTTCAATAGCAAAAACCGTGTCATCGTTATGGGACGACGCGGCGAAGATCACAAAGACAGCCGTATTAATATCGGTAGTCAAATCGAAACTGTGGCGCGCGCTTCCAGCGTGCCAGTGTTGATTTGCTCAGAGAAGTTTAAAACGCCCAATTCTTATATGATAGCATTTGATGGCAGTAAAACAGCCATTAAAGCCGTTGATATGATTGCGAAAAGTCCACTGTTAAAAGGTCTGCAAGGGCATATCGTCATGATAGGTAATGATGATGCGACCTCCAAACACAGTTTAGTAATGGCTACCGAGAAATTAACAACTTCAGGCTTTACAGTAGAAGCGCATCATTTAACTGCCTCTGATGCTGTTGATGGATTATTGGCTTTTCAGCAGCAAAATGCGGTCGATATTATTGTCATTGGTGCTTATGGCCATTCTAAATTCCAACAGCTATTTGTTGGCAGTACTACGACAAAGATCATTGCTAAGACGCTGTCGCCAGTCATTTTGATTCGCTAAGATATCAAACAATCACTTTGGCAAATCATTGCACCCATGATAGGCACTAAATTCGCTTAATTAGAATCGTTACTGATCTGATTAAGTGGGTTCTATTTTTTTAATAGTATTAAGCATATATGTTTTGGGCATACCCCAACAGAACTACCAAAACCGACCGAATAAGCACCATTAGCACCACATAAAACAGACTGCTATAATGAAACCACTTATAACAGTCTGTGAGATCTATTGTGCTGATCCGAGCCTACCTTCGCGCCTCAACCAAACAGCAGGACGCAAGCCGCGCCAAAGCTGAGCTTACCGCCTTTGCTAAAGAGCATGGCCACAAGATTGCAGCCTTCTACGTTGAGAATGAATCAGGAGCGACGCTCACGCGCCCACAGCTGATGACACTCATTGATGAAGCATCTGAGGGCGATATTATCCTAGTTGAGCAAATAGACCGTCTTGCACGGCTTAATCAGGCTGATTGGGATACCTTAAAGCAAATGTTATCAGATAAAACACTGGCTATCGTCTCAAAAGAGCTACCCACCTCGTTTATGGCGTTCCAATCAGACAAAAGCAGCGAATTTATGAGCAGTATCTTACAAGCTATCAATTCGATGATGCTTGATATGCTCGCTGCCATTGCCCGTAAAGACTATGAAGACCGCCGCCACCGTCAAATGCAAGGTATCGCTAAAGCTAAGGCTGAAGGCAAATATAAGGGGCGCGGTAAAGATGTTAAAAAGCGCAAGGTAATTGCTAGTCTCTTAAATTCTGGTCTCAGCTATAGTGACATTCAAAAGACTACTGATTGCTCCCGTCATCTGATCGCTAGTGTGTCAAAAGAGCTTAAAGAAGGTGACAGTAGCTTCTAGAGCCAGTGTAACTATCTAGGTTTATCGTTTAATAATGAGACTACGTTTTGGTGTGAGCATAACCACTGAGCAGTATCACAGCAGCGATATCCAATTAATTTTATGATCACCTCATAATCCTTATTAAGATCCCTTCTAAAAATCGGCTCATGGTGGGCAATACGATTTCTGAGCCGTCTGATCTTTTCCAAATCGTTATAGATCTCACTTCTCAACGCCGCAACGTCGCTATAACTAGGCGCATAGGGAAAAGTATCCCTAAGATAAGGTAACCACAGCTGATCATCATGACGACTTGTGAACATCTTTTGCCAAAACACAAAATTTAGCTCAGGAATGACTTTGTTCACATCGGACACTTTATCTCGTGCTTTCTGCACGTTGTTTCTAGGGTTGTAGCCATGTCTAGGATTGGGTAGGGTATTTATGAAACCAGTCTCCCAAGGCCACTGGTTACCATGTTGCTTAAACAATACCTCTGAAACGGCATTTCTGATAGTCACCTCGCAAATATGTAAACAAGGAAAAAATGCACCTGATATGTTGGCATTCCATTGATACAGTTCTAGAGCCTCATCTAGAGTAACCGTATATTTTTCATAAGTAGATAATCTTGGCTGTGACAAGGTACTCCTGATCACATCAGCGTTAAGCATTGAATTCATACTGATAAAGCCTTATAATTGAATTGTGAGCTAGGGGTATCGTAGGTTAACACCTCCCCCCTAGACGATTGCGAAAACCCTGCCTTTGTGCAGGGTTTTCTTTTTTTACCCTAGGAGCACATACACCACCCACAAAAAGCGCTGTTATCTGATTTAGGCTTATCTGGTGCAGCTTTTAAGAATAATTATCATTTGAATCTTTTCTTATCGTCATAGTATGTTCGTCTAGAAATACCCAGTTCTTCCCAAGGCTTTAATGATTGCTCTGAAGTTGGATCAGGTTTGCGCTTAGACACTTTGCCGCCTTTACTGCCTTTAATCGCCTGACGGTGTATAAACTCATGATAGTGGTAGCCATCACGTTTCCAGCAATATTTGGCAATGCTTTTGGCAGTGGCTTTGATCTCTGAGTAAGGTAATGGCTCAGGAAACGCCATATTGACGCTCAGGGCATGTTTAAGCACTGAGTTATACCATAACTCCCACTGCTTGCCTCGATGCTCTCTGACGGCCTTATACGCCCAATGACGCACGGTATCAAATAAGGTGCAGTTGCGACCAAGGCCGCTTTGCTTCTCGGTGGTGTTCAAAGCGCGTAGCTCGATAAATTCAGCTAAATAGTCCAGCTTATATTTTTCATCCGTCCATACCTCGGTACGCCAATAAGGGTGTAAGGGATTTTTGGTGATGAAGTTGCTGTATCCTGAATCAGCGCGAGTGGCTCTGATCAGTCCTGCTTGTATGGCGGCTAGGTATTTTAGGGCTTTGATACTGCCGTTTTCACTGGTGCAAACAGGTTTTTCTAGCTCATAGACGATGTGCGCGTGACCATTCACAGGGTTTTGGGTCGTCCAGCGCGGCGGCGGCAGGTATTCTTCAGCCCAGCGCATTGCGCCATGTGGATGATCAATATCTAAACCGATAAAGTGGGTCATGCAGGGCGGATTGTGCTGGATGTAGCGCTTTTTAACAGCGATCTGTTTTGGCTGGATACTAAGAGTGCCTAAATCATCAGTGCAATAAGGCTTGTAGGGCAGGGTTGGGTATAACTCAGGTAGCAGTAACATAACGCACACTTGTATTAGTGTGCCTGCTGATATAAAATATAGGTACGATTTTTGGGTTTTATATCTGCTGACACGGATTAAAATTCAATCAACCCCTAGTGTTGGTAGCACTGGGGGTTAATCATTTCTAGGGTTTGAGTTTACGCGCTCGTTATCTCAACGTCAAACAGCTAACGACACTTATCAGCTGCAATCAATGCTCTAAGTCGGCTTGCTGCTTGGCTGTTAGACGTGGCAACTCCTCTATGCGATAGCTAACTTTGTTCATATTGTCTCCTTTCAGCTCTCATAGCTCTTCTACACAATCTAAGGCATCAAAATACCTTGTATCAGCAGATACAAGGAATAGGGTTAAACAGTCGTTAGCAGTCCATATCTTTTTTTCGAAGTAGCATATTCACCCACTCTGCTTCGCGTTTCTTAATTTTTTCTCTATCAATACCCACTATTTGCCATTTATACGTCTTGAACTCAGAATTTTTTAGATGAGTAGTAAGTTTAAAAGCTCTATAAGTGGGGAAAAGGTAACTTGTTTTTCTAATCTCTTTAGTCAAACGTACACGAGATACTTTACCACTTTCCTCTTTCGCATAAGCTGCATGTTCAATATCTGAAGGTGATAAGTCTTCTAACCTTGTTGCTTCTGCCCATAGCAAATCAATCAAAATCAAACAACGTCTTCGAATACCGTCATGATAGATAAGCCAATCTTGCAGTTCTCTACGTACTTCCTCATGCCTTGATAACTTTCTATATCGTCCAGTTTCGTCTCGCAGCGTGTCATATGACTCACAATCATAATATACATCTAGTAAGACCCTAAAAGGACGACTATGACGAAGTAACTCACTACCAAACAAAGGGTACACGTCCTTTATATTTAATTGCCCTTGTAGTATTCTCAAGCACACATCACTTAGGGTGTTGCATATATAACTAATGGATTCTAGCGCCCAAACTGAAGGCGAAGTATCCAAGTTTTTTCTAACTAATTTACTTAGCTCTGATTGCAAACTTTTACTTGCAACTTGATAATATTCATCTTCACCTCTACCCACAAACACTACAATAGCCCAATACCTTCTATACTCATTCCATCTGGATCTGTACTCTTGAAGCAAAGCTAACTGGTTCTGTCTTTTCTGGCTTATAAGCATCATTACTTGAGCAATACCAACTAAAACTAATAAGCTTGTCAAAATTGACATTATTAATTCATTAAAATCAGATTTTTCAGTTACAGTCTGGATATTTATCCTATCTTCTTCTAAAGCTTTTTTTTCTAAAAGATTGGTATTTATAGGTGTTTTTTCATAGGTGTTATTAAACGTACTCACACACGCTGTCGCTATTATGATAAATACAGCTATGCTCAAAATCTTTATTCTATTAAGCATTTCTAAGCATTTCCTCTATTATTTTTTTAATTTTTGCGACTCCAACTTTTAATGGTCTTACTCTCATAACCTCTTGCCTTGGCAAGCTCTACTGCCAAACGATTAACGAATTTTAGCTTGCTGGTCATATTATCTTCTTCGTTCATATCTTCAGCATATTTCTCTATTGTCTCGCGTGGTACGCCTTCAGAAAGGCAGATATTCGACATAAGATCTATTTGGGTATCAAGCTGAGAATTTGCATTTCCTATCTGAATTTTTAAGGCTTTAATCTCAGCGTCTTTGGCTTTTAACGCCTCATTTCTAGCCGCCAGTACTGCCGTTTGATAGCTATTTTCTGCTCTGTCATAAAGATCACTAACCTCTGTAATAACGCCTTGAGTGATCAAAGATTCTACATAGCTGGTGAGCGTATTTGGCGCATTTTTGCATAAAAAGTCGTGTAAATCAGCATCAATTCTAATATTGAGTTTTTTGCGATTTTGCATCAGTTCTAAAATCCGTTTGTGGTACAAGTTAAGCCTTTATTATAAAGGCTTTTATAAGAAAAAAAACATAATTTGTGGTACTACGTGCCCTTCGTTTGTCATACACGTAAACCCTTACGCTGTATGGCTTTGCGCGTTTGCAACCAGTTGCGTAGTGTGTGTACTTATATTCTGCCGTCGGCACGACAGTCCTTTTGGCAAGTTTTGCTTAACTTGCCAAATGCGTTCATCAAAATTATTTTGCTGCGGATTTTGTGGTTTTTTTTGGGCTGCTTGGATGTTCTAGGCGGTAGTTTTTTGGTGAAATGAGAATTTGAGAGATCAAATTAGATCGGGTGAAACGTCAGATTTTATTTTGCTGATCTTGTCAGCTGCTCTATAAAAATTGGAAGCCTAGCCGTGATCATAATTTTTCTGACTTGAAGGAATATTCCTAAGCTGCTGCTTAGGAACTTTTGATTAATTCTTGATGCTACAGATAACGATACTGATCACTTGTGTTCCATTTGGTCAGTAATAGCGTTCTCACTGTCACTAAGAAAAAGTCGTCTTATGAACTGCGACCAACTAAACCCTATCCAAAAATACCCCATTTTTGACGGCGGTAGCCTATCCTGCAATCCTAAAAATATCCTCTACCACCTCCATTTTTCTATTTAGGTTCAACTTACTAGCCTCATTAACATGATTTTAAAACTGATACGTTCATTTGGTTTCATATGCGTTCAAATAGATTCATTAGCGTTCAAAAATTCGTTTCAAGAAGCTGCAATACGTTCAAATAGTTTCAAATACATTCATTTGGTTTCATTGGTGTTCAAAGGTACTATAGGAGCTACCAATGATGATCAATCAACCATGCAGGGAATATTATGGCAAAAAGTAAGCTGACGAAAAATGCTATCCGCTTCATTATCCAAAAGCGAGAGGATTGGTATGTTAACTACACTTTTGACGACATTGCTAAGTTATTAAAACAAGAGTTTGATATCAACATCACTGAACAAGGGGTTAGTAAGAGTTATCGTAAGCACAAAGATGATAAGTATTTTCAAAGTGGGCAGCTTGTAGCTAATAACGGTGATACTGAGGTTATGTCAAAAAAAGAGAAGTATGAAAGTAGGGTTAGATCGCGTCGTACAGATAACTCTGTGCCTGAACCTTATTTAGACAATAATGACCAGCGTGATTTTGATGAGAGTGCAGGTAAAAATTATGATGTGAACGAATTTTTCTTGAAGTAGATTTTATTAAATAAAAAATAAAAAAAGGTTTTTAATGTTTTTAAAGCTTTTAAAAGCTTTTACGTCCGCTGTAAGCCACGTTATTAAAGGGTTTCAAAGTCAATAAAAGGACGTTTTACGACCCATTAAAGGACGTTTTACGACCCATTAAAGGACGTTTTACGACCCATTAAAGGACGTTTTACGATAATTAAGGGACAATTATGTTACTCTGTCTTTAAATAGATTTGATAAGGCAGATAGTCGTGTCAGGTAAGAATATAGTCTCGAAAGATAATGATCTAATAGGAGCAAGCTATCGACTAGGTGTCGCAGAGCAGCGTCTTATATTTCTAGCGATCATTGAGGTACGTGAACAAAACAAGTTTATCAATGTAGGCAAACCGCTACGCATATATGCAAAGAGCTATGAGCAGCAATTTAGTGTCGCAAAACATACCGCGTATGAAGCGATGAAGCGGGCAGTCAATGGTCTATACGAAGCAGGGTTTACTTATATCAAGGCAGATGAAACAAGCGGCAAACCAATCACTTATAAAAGCCGGTGGGTAGAAAAGATTGCTTATGCTGATGAATTAGGATGTGTAGAGCTGACCTTCTCAAGTGATATCATACCCCTTATTACACGCCTTGAAAGATGCTATACAGAATATGACCTAAAGCAGGTAAGCGCGCTACAAAGCGAGTATGCGATCCGGTTATATGAGCTTATGATCCAATGGCGGACAGTGGGCAAGACAAACAAAATGGCGCTTGATGATTTGCGTGCAAAATTAGGTGTAGAACCTGACCAATATACCGCAATGTCAGACTTCAAAAAGCGTGTACTTGACCTTGGTATCAAACAAATTAATGATCATACTGACATTACAGCCAGTTATGAGCAGCACAAAGAGGGGCGCAGGATTGTAGGGTTTACCTTTAAATTCAAAGCGAAAGCTAAGCCTAAGAAGGCTTTAGAATCAAGTCGAGATAGTGACACAGCAGATATGTTCACCATCGATGGGCTAAGCGATAAGCAGCTTGGGCGCATTGCCCGAAATCCGCAGTTTATCGCAGACTACAATCACATGGTTAGCTCAACGAGTCCAGCTGGTCAGAGCGAACAAGCGTGGGAGTTTGAGATGATTAATCGCTTGAAAAAAGACGCTTCACAGTTTAAAAAGCGCCCTGTTCGAGAGTATTTGGATTATTAAGTCTTCAAAAAACCAAAATATTGCGTATCATTAGGCGCACTCCTAATAATCCATACAACAAGGCGATCCATGAGTTCAGACTATCAGCACATCCGCGAGCAGCTGCAATTAGTTATCCACGATTACAAAGATGCTGAGGGCTATGAGAGGGGGCAAAGTCAGAACTTTTGGACGCAAGTATTCAATGCTTACGGCGTAGCAGGTCAGACCCAGCTAAAAGCGTTTGAGCATCGTCTCAAAAAAGACAAGTCACAAAAGTACGTGGATGCCTTTATTCCAAAGCTTGTGATGATTGAGCAAAAAAGTCGCGGCGTTGATTTAAACAAAGCCTATAACCAAGTTAGCAAATACTATGAACGCCTAAGCAATGCTGACAAGCCGCGCTACATCGTGCTTTGCAACTTTGATGAGCTGTGGATCTTTGATCTTGATAACCCTTTAAACATCAAAGAGTATAAATGCGCTTTAACTGACTTACCTAAAAACGCTGAATGGCTAGGCTTTTTAGTGCCTAGCACTGAAATGACGGAGATCATCGAGGAAAACCCGATTAACCGTCAGGCAACCGAAATGGTGGCCAAACTGCATCAAGCTTTTATCAATGACGGTGTGGATGCTGACGAGCTGGCACTATTCTTAACGCGTCTGATATTCTGTTTCTTCGCTGATGATACTGGCATCTTTGGGCAAAACAACCTTTTGCATGGCTTACTTAAAAACCACGCAAACCCTGATGGTAGCAACCTCAACGAAGTATTTAGCACCCTATTTAATACACTAAACACTGAAAACCGATCAAGCCGTCTGCCACAGCACTACGCTGATTTTGCCTACATTAACGGCGATCTGTTCGCTGATACCATCAGCATTCCTTACTTTGATGAAAACCTGTATAACCTCGTTGTTGACTGTAATGGCCTTGATTGGAGCGAGATCAGCCCTGCTATTTTCGGTTCAATGTTCCAAAGCGTCCTTGATATAGATAGCACCGATAATAGCGATGACAAACGCCGCGAGTTCGGCGCTCACTACACCAGTGA
>NZ_JBQSVK010000027.1:0-16686 GCF_052376195.1 Psychrobacter sp. AOP7-B1-25 | reverse complement strand
TTGCCTTCGAACGCTTTGAGTTTGAGTATCTCCATGCTCTATTTTATGCCATGTAGCTAATATACTTATACCTGACCACCAAACATTGTCTCTTTCTCTATATCTACGCGGTAATCGCTCCTGCAGCCCCACCAATAAATACACTTTCTTGCCAGTACTATTCAACTCTGATGCCATCTTTACGCCTGAAGATCCTGCACTAATAATCAGCTAATCCTTAACTGGTTTTAACGATAGATCCTGTTGTCTTCTTTTTCAATATTTTTTTGCTTCTACGCCAATCTCTACTACGGCATCAATAATGTGAGAGTAACGCTCAAAACAGTCTGCCATTTCATCCCACTTTTAAGTCCCGCCTTCGAGTTCTTCATAACTCAGCAATTCTACTTTCTTCATATCAAATGACTAATTTTTGCTTTATCTAAAATAACAATTACATGTCCTAAATTCCTACCTTAAAAGACTGAATCAGCTTGATATGGCTGAACCTAATCATTGGAAAGGAAATCTCAATTTGCCTTGAAATTGATTTGCTACATACTGTTTATAAGGCAACAAAGCACGATTTAATTGTTAAATCCCAGCCATCTTATTTGAAGCTGCTACGAGGTAGTCCATGAAACACACACGTATTCGACCCTTTAATACCAAAGACACTTACCCTGAACAAAATATTGATAACGATTTATGCCAAGCGGTTGTGGCAAAAGGTAGTACGGTCTTCCTGCGAGGGCAAATTGGCCAAGATCTGGAAACTACTGAAAGCGTTTGTATTGGCGATGTCAAAGGTCAAACAGAACAGGCGATGTACAACATTGATATGTTGTTAAAAGAGGCGGGTGGCACGTTAGAGGATATCTGCAAAATCACCATTTACATCATAGATCCTAGATACCGTGAAGATGTTTATCGTGTGGTTGGTCGTTGGCTAAAAGGCGTACATCCTGTATCTACCGGTATTGTGGTCTCTGCACTGGCGCGCCCCGAATGGCTCGTAGAAGTAGATGCCACCGCTGTAATCTAAAATCATAATTTATATTAAGGATGTACGATGACTTTTTCTATTATTGCGCGATGCACAAAAACAGGACAGTTGGGTGCGGCGGTTAGCTCTTCATCACCAGCAGTGGCGTCTAGATGTATTCGTGCTAAAGCAGGTGTTGGCGTGGTTGCCAGTCAAAATATCACTGATCCTAACTTGTCACAAATATTGCTTGAGATGATGCAATACGACTTAACACCAAATGATGCGGGGCAAGAACTGATAAAAAGCACCGAGTTCATTCAATATCGTCAATTAATGGCATTAAATACAACGGATACACCTTTTGTGTTCAGTGGTGAGCATACTCTAGGTACACTTTCTACGGTTGTTGGCAAACACGCCTCTTGCGCTGGAAATATGCTATCAAACACCACCGTACCAGAGGCTATGCTAAATACTTTTGAAAAAAGTGAAGGTGCGCTTGCTAGTAGATTGCTTGAGAGCTTAGTATCAGGCTATAACGCAGGTGGAGAAGAAGGGGATGTGCACTCTGCAGGGATGTTGGTCGTTGATAAGGCCGCATGGCCGATTGTAGATCTTCGAGTAGATTGGTCAGAGACCCCAATAGAAGATTTACAGCAACTGTGGGACATTTATGAACCTCAATTAGACGATTATGTTGTAAGAGCTTTGAATCCAACTATTTCACCAAGTTATGGAGTACCTGGAGACCTGTAAATATTATTTAATAAAAAGGATTTATCGTGTTAAGTCGAATCACTCTACGTCAAATGGAATACTTTGTCACCACAGCAGAAAGTGGCAGTATTATCATCGCTTCTGAAAAGATCCATATCTCATCTCCGTCGATATCAGCGGCGATAGCACATATGGAGGCTGAGCTCCATGCTCAGTTATTCATTCGCCAACATGCCAAAGGGTTGTTATTGACAGAAATTGGTGAGCAAGTGAAAGATGCTTGCAAAGTAATTCTCGCTCAATCTTCTGACCTTTATGCGATGTCGGCTGATTTTACTGGCGTAATGCGAGGCAAAATTAAGGTCGGGTGTTTTTCATCTTTTGCGCCTTTTATTTACGCCGAAATCATACATGGATTTGCAGATTTATATAAGCAGATCGAATTAGAAGCCGTCATCGAGGATCACCATGAGTTATTACAAGAGCTGATAAAAAACACGTTAGATCTTGCATTGCTGTATGACTTACATATCGATGAAAACCTGATCAACTTTATGCCACTAGCAGATTTACCGCCGTATGTTCTATTGGCTGAATCTCATCCATTGGCCAAACACAAAGCCGTTACGTTAGAAGAGCTCACTGAGTATCCGATGATACTGCTAGACATGCCATATAGTAATGATTATTTTCTCTCTCTTTTCCGTACTAAGAATCTAAAACCTAATATTAAAGAAACCTGTAAATACGTTGAGGTTATTCGTTCCATGGTAGGGAATAATATTGGTTATACCATTCTAAATGTTCGTCCAAAGACAGAGTTTTCTGCTGATGGTAAAAAGCTCGTTATGGTTAGAATATCAGGAGATGTTCGCCCCATGAAAATAGGTATTGCGACGCCTAAGAACGCCAGACTCACCAATGTTCAACAAGCCTTTTCTAGTCGTTGTCAGGCTTTTATCTCCAATCAATATATACCCGGTATGAGCGTTTCTTATTTTTCGGAAGCTCATATTAGAAATGAAAAAGAATGAAAAAACTCAATAGCACTAGAATCGTATTCAGTACGGAAGCTGAACTATTTTAACAGTATTTCGACGCTCTGATTTTAGTTTGTGGACAGGGCTCAACCGAGGTTATATACCAACCCAATGAACACCTTGCTACTGGTTGATTAAGATCTCGTAGCAGCTTTCTAAGCAGGCATATTGAAACATTGTCACAACTCAGTTGTTAACTAATTTTAGAGGATACATTATGCAATTTGATTGGGTATATACGTTTAGTTTGTTAAAAGACACAAACTTTTGGTACGCCACTTTAACGGTTATTGAGCTAAGTGTTTTGGTGTGGTTTTTAGGTATTATTATAGGTTTCGTATTGGCATTGGGTAAGAAGTCTAAGGTCAAGCCCATTTCATTATTGAGTAGAACCTATATATGGTTATTCCGTAGTATTCCTTTATTAGTATTGCTTATCTTTATTTATAGTATGCCGCAGGTATTTCCACAATCTAGCTTTTTACTATCATCGTCATTTATTTCAGGTTTGATTGCATTAACCTTATGTGAGTCAGCTTATATCGCTGAAATTCATCGTGGCGGTCTTAATGCGGTGCATCAATCGCAAGTAGAGGCGGGCAAGGCGTTAGGTATAAAACCAATAGGCATTCGACGGTTGATTGTGGTGCCACAAGCATTACGAATTGCCTTACCTACACTGAGCAATGAGTTTGTAGTCATCGTAAAGTTAACTTCGTTAGTATCCGTTATCTCTTTAACCGAGATTCTACTGGTTGGGCAACGACTGTATTCTCAAAACTTCTTGGTACTTGAGACCATGTTAGCCGTTGGTTTTTATTATGTACTTATCGTCACTGTCTTTGGATTTTTAATTCAAAAGTTTGAGGAATATATAGATATCACAAGAAAAAACCCACCAATATTAAAAGAAGGTGAACTGGTTAGTAGTATCACTACCAATAAATCTTTGAATAACTATAAAGAGATAAATAACGAAAGAAAAGGCGACTATGCGCTTGAGGCCATTGATATCCATAAATCATATGGTGATCACCATGTATTAAAAGGCATCGATTTAAAAGTAAAATGGGGTGAAGTGGTATCGGTTATTGGACCATCAGGATCAGGTAAAACCACATTTATTCGCACCTTAAACAGCCTAGAATCGCTAAATAAAGGTACAGTTAATTTAATGGGCAATCCATTCTTAAAAGATACCGTACTAACCGATAAGTCTAAGCCTTTTAAAGAACAAATCGTACATATTGGCATGGTCTTTCAAAACTTTAACTTGTTTCCACATAAAACAGTTTTAGAAAACATTATGCTAGCACCTCAATATCACAAAATGTACGACAAAGGCGTTAACCAGTTAACAGCGATTGCAATGCTCGACAAAGTAGGTATGAAAGCACATGCTAAAAAATACCCACATCAATTATCAGGTGGTCAACAACAGCGTGTTGCTATTGCAAGAGCGTTGGCCATGGAGCCATCAATCATTTTGTTTGATGAGCCAACATCAGCATTAGATCCAGAATTAGTGAGTGAAGTACTAAAGGTCATGGAACAGCTCGCCAAAGAGGGCTTAACCATGATTATTGTGACCCATGAAATGAGCTTTGCCTTTAACATCTCTGATAGAGTGATATTTATGGAAGGTGGTCATATCATAGAGCAGGGATCTCCTAAAGAGCTAGAGAACAGTACAAATGAGCGATTTAATCAATTTGTACAAAACATTGAGCAGTAATTACAGTTATTATTAAAACTAAAAGCAAGTCGATATATGTATATCGGCTTGCTTTTTAGTAGTACGCTGGCGTGTTCATAATCCAGCATATTCATAATACCATCAGTGAACGACTAAATTGCTACGGCGTAGTCCTTCTTTAAATAAAGGACTAAGTGTACACACAATCTGCAGTCGGCTGTCTAGTACTCATTTAAGCACTCTTTGGCTATAGCATCAGCATGACCACACAACTGGCAATCATTAAGACATTAAAAAACCACCTATTTATAGGTGGTTTTTTAATGTACGCCAAGCAATATAGGTTATTCAATAAAATCAGGCTCTTGTGCTAACAACAGTCTTTTGATTTCTTCAAGGTGGGCTTCGCTAAAATCCTCAATAGACTCCCAATCTTGAGCGGTCTTCTCTGCGATGTCATCGGGGATGATATTTAAGGGTTGATTGGTAGCATAAGCGGTTGCTAAGACCTGACAAGACCTTTCAATCGTATACATATCATCAAACGCCACACCAATACTGTGTGAGCCGATTAATATCCCGTGATTGCCCATCATTAGACGACTATGATTGCCCAATAAGCCTGCTAATCGCTTACCTTCTGCATTGGTATCAGCCATACCTTGATAGCATCTATCGTAATTTACGCGATTGAAATAACGTGCCGTATTTTGATCAATAGGTTTAATAACAGGGTCTTTTAACGTAGATATGGTGGTTGTATAAATAGGGTGTAAATGCAGCACACATTTAATATCAGGCCTTGATAGATGAATTTGACCATGTATGGCCCATGCGGTCGGGTCTATTCTTGCCAACAGTTCTTCATCGGGATTATTGGTATCCAATAATATTAAGTCACTGGCTTTAATGGTTGAGAAATGCTGCCATTTTGGATTGATAAGAAACTTGCTACCGTCTTCAGACACGGACGCACTGAAATGATTGGCAACCGCTTCATGCATATTTAGCCTTGCAAACCAGCGAAAACAAGCGGCAAGGTCAATACGTGCCTGCGCCTCAGAGTTCATAGAGTTGCTTATTGAGTTCGTCATAAAATACTCCTATGGGTGTAATTAATACTATACAGAGAGTATTGAAAACAGCACTGTGTTTTTAAATAGGATTTACATTAGTAGTGCGTAGGTTTTTCAAAATTGCTTTTAATAGACGCAATTTAGTATAACTAGGGTATGCCCTGTTAACGTTATCAGCACCATTGATACTGTTGTTCAAATTCACCAACCCTTTAGGAATGAATACGATGAAACAACTGAAACTTATATTACTCTCTATCACGGCAGGTTTTGCATTAACTGCTTGTTCGAATGAAACATCCGCTAGCAATGCAGAAAGTAGTGACGCCACATCTGCAGATGCAAGTGCCAGTGCTGATAAGCAGATAATTACCATAGGATCGGATATGACGTTTCCGCCTTATGAGTATCTAGATGAACAAGGAAACCCAGGCGGTATAGACGTAGAAATCATGGCCAAAGTGGCTGAGCTTAATGGTGCGATCACGCCTAAATGGGAAGATACAAGATGGGCAAACCTAATTCCTGGCTTAAAAGGTGGTAAGTTTGATGTACTTTACTCGTCAATGTATATCACCAAAGAGCGCCTAGAACAAATTGATATGGTTCCTTACTACAAAACGGACATCTCTTTACTCGTACGCAGTGACTCGGATATCGCACCTGAAGGTGCAGACGACTTATGTGGCGAAACGGTTGGTACGATGAAAGGCACGGCATTCTCTACTCAATTGGGAGAAATATCTCAAAAATGTATCACACAAAATAAGCCTGCCATTACCATTAATGAGTATGAAAGCTCACCTCAAACCACACAGGCACTATTGTCTAGAGCAGTTGATATTCAATATGATGATGCGGCCGTTATGAAAGCAGCAGCGGCAAAATTGAGTGAGCGAGTTAAGGTGACCTCTACACAAGAGTTCTATCCTATCGTTGGCGGTATCGGCATCAAAAAAGGCGACACAGAGACCTATAATATTATTGCAGACGGCATAGAACAAATGAAGGAGTCTGGAGAGTTAGAGCAAATACTAAGTGTCCATGGGCTGACAGTTCCAAGCCAAGCAGACATTGACCAAACCATGAATTAATCGACTATCAGTCAGACCAAAAGTAACGATGTAGCAAATTTATTGGTATTTTACTATAAACAAATAGAAGGAATTCAATATGTTAACGAGCGAACAAATCCAAAAGTATTATGATGACGGTTATTTGGTTGTAGAGAATGCCATTGAGGCTGCTGAGCTGACGGACCTGTTGGGTGAGATACAATCGTGGATCGATGAAAGTAAGACCCATACCGAAGCGTGGGGAGCGACACTGGACGGCAGAGCAAGGTTTGATGTTGATCCAAAGGATCATAGTGCCGACAATCCTTCTTTAAGACGTGTTACATCGCCGACAGAAATATCTGATAAATTCTCTGATATGGCACTTAAATCTACCATGTCAGAAATGGCAGGTGATTTGATTGGTGGCAACGGCACACGATTTCATCATAGTAAAGTCAATGCTAAATTGCCTAATACATCTACCACCGTTAAATGGCATCAGGACTTCCCATTTACGCCTCACACCAATGATGACATGCTAACCGCATTACTCATGATCGGAGAGGTTACATTAGAAAATGGACCGCTGTTGGTAGTACCTGGTAGCCATAAAGAAGAGTTGTTTTCGCATTGGGAAGACGGCAAGTTTGTGGGTAAGGTGAGTAATGAAGTAGAAAGCGAGAAATGCCAACAGTTTGTACCCTGTATTGGTAAACCCGGTTCGATCTGTTTTATGCATAGCAGATTGCTGCACTCATCTGGCCCTAACAAAAGCGATTTGCCAAGATATTTGTTTATCTCTGTTTATAACGCAGAAGATGCACATGCACTATCGCCAAACCCTTTACCAAGCAAGCATGAAGGCGAGTTGGTAACAGGTGTCGCTAGCGGCAAAGTTAGATTAACAGAAAATAATATCCAGCTGCCTGAAGTACCTGATGGCGCCTCATTTTTCACTCAGCAGGAAATGGCAGCTGCAGCTATGGGTTAATCTAATTATAGATTGAAATATAACGCTAAATCATTATTAAAAAGGCAGATACTATTAACAGTATCTGCCTTTTTAATAATAGACAAAACAATGAAATATCAACTTATCATCAGATAATAGCTAAATTCAACGCAAACCGAACTAACGCCATGTACTTGTAACTATATAGCCTTTATTAACCCATAGATAGTGATTAACTATTAGAAACAATGGTTTACAGTTAAATTGTCAAAGGCTTGTTTATTACTTATATTGGCAGCGTATCGCAACCGAACCCAATTTATAAGCGGGTTCATCGCTAGGCTTAACGTTAAAAAAAGCCTATTCAAGTAGTACCTCAAATAGCTTTTTGACAGCGGCTTTCCTTTGTTCGGTCAACGGATGGATATAGCTTAAACGTAAAAAATTTTTATATTGACCAGATGCCGAGAAAAGTGAGCCGGGTGTCATTATTACGCCTTGCTCTAATACTTTATTATAACTGCGCTGAGTGTTAATGGTTTCATCTAACTCTATCCACATAGAAATGCCACCTTGGGCGTGGGTATAGCGAATTTTGTCACTCCAATGAGTATCTAATAAGGTCATCAGCTCTCTTTGTTGTTGCTTTAGCGTATTGACCTGTTGAGCAATGTAACGTCGGTAATGACCTTCCTCTAAAAATGTTGCCAAGCCCTGCTGAGTGGACTCACTAGAGGAGAGCTGGGTAACCAGTTTCAATTGAGTAATCTTGTCGTGCCACTTACCACCAAACACCCAGCCAATCCTTAAATCTCGCGATAAACTTTTCGAAAAAGAGCTGCACAGAATAACTTGTCCGTTAGGATCGAATTTCTTCAATGGTTCTGCGGTAAAAGGCGGAAAAGCCAAATCCCCATAAATATCGTCCTCTATGATGCAAAAATCTTTTTCAACCGCTAGATTGATTAATGCTCGGCGGGCTTTTTCGGGCATAAACGCCCCAGTGGGCGTGGTGTAATTTGGCGACACAATACAGGCTTTAATCGGCCATTCTGTTATTTTTTTAGCTAAATCTTCAACGCTCAAACCTTCTTCAGGGTCAGCAGCGACCTCGATAATTTTCAGTTTGAGTTGCTCCATGATTTGCAGTACCCCATAAAATGCAGGTGATTCTACTGCCACAGTATCACCGGGTGAGCACGTTGCCATGAGAGCGATGAATAAAGCGTGTTGGCAACCACCAGTAATACAGACCTGTGAGGGATCTAGGTCCAAGGCGCGGTGTTGATAATGAGTCACAATAGCGTATTTTAAGCGCATATCGCCACTTGAGTCATTGTAATATAGCGCTTTTTTAGTGGGTCTAGAGCGTAATGCTTTGCTCAAGTGTCGGTTCAACGTGATGAGGTGGTTCGCATCATGAGTATCACCCACCGTGGGTAAAATATCAAAGGCAGCACTGCGTGTCATAATGTCTTTTAAGATAGCTGGAACGGTCACCTCTCTAGGAGCGGCAGGGGGATTAATACGTTTTGGTGGTAGACGATCGCCTAATGTGACTGCTTTGACAAAGTAACCTGATTTTGGTTTAGAAAAGATCAATCCCTCTGCTTCGAGTCGATGCAAGGCATGTAGTACCGTGGCTTTAGAAAAGCCCAAGTTCTGGCACATTTCTCGGACAGAAGGAAGTTTTCCGTTTGGCAAAAAATGGTTGGCTTTTATGTCTTTGCGTAACAAGTCTTCCAACTCTAGGTATTTAAACTGACTCATAACTGAGCTTTTATTAATTAATCTGTACCTATTCTAAATTAATTTATTGTGCCTGTTCTATATTTTTTAAAGTCTTACACTTAACAACGTAATTATTTTTTACTTTCTGACAGTGTAGAGGGTAGGCAGGGCACAATGATTGACTTAAATGCTATTGATTTGGCGCGAATACAATTCGCGTTCACCGTCTCGTTCCATATTGTTTTTCCCGCTATTACCATTGGTCTTGCCAGTTATCTGGCCGTATTAGAAGGTTTGTGGCTGTGTACAAGAAAGCCGATTTACATGACTTTATGCCGATTCTGGATGAAAATATTTGCTGTCAATTTTGCCATGGGTGTTGTTTCTGGCATTGTGATGGCGTACCAATTTGGTACCAACTGGAGCCAGTTTTCTAACTTTGCTGGGTCCATTACTGGTCCGCTACTGACTTATGAAGTGATGACGGCTTTCTTCCTTGAAGCTGGATTTTTGGGTGTTATGTTATTTGGCTGGAAAAAAGTCGGTGAAAAGCTACATTTTGCCTCTACTATTTTGGTCGCTATTGGAACCTTAATCTCGATGACCTGGATTTTGGCATCTAACAGTTGGATGCAAACCCCTCGAGGTTACGACATTGTTGACGGTCGCGTTGTACCTATCAATTGGTTTGAGATCATTTTTAACCCTTCTTTTCCTTATCGTTTGGTTCACATGGGCTTGGCGGCTTTCCTAGCAACTGCTTTGTTGGTCGGTGCTTCTGGCGCGTGGCATTTGCTGAAAGGCTCTCATACACAAGTAGCGAAAAAAATGTTGTCCATGGCAATGTGGATGCTGCTTATTTTGGCACCTTTGCAAGTTATAGTTGGTGATCAACATGGTTTAAATACTTTAGAGCATCAGCCAATTAAAGTGGCTGCAATGGAAGGGCATTGGCATCAAACTGAAAAAGGTGAAGGCGTTCCGCTGGTCTTGTTTGGTTGGCCGAATATGGAAAAGGAAAGAAACGATTTTGCTATTGAGATTCCTAATCTTGCTAGTTTGATTTTGACTCACTCTTTGGATGGAGATATTCCACCGCTCACTTCTGTCGCATCAGAAGACCGTCCTTATGTTCCTGTGGTCTTCTTTAGTTTTCGCATCATGGTAGCGCTTGGAATCTTGATGATTATTCTAGCCGTTACCGCATTAATTCTGCGTAAAAAGGGAAAAATCTATGAGAAAAAATGGTTTCTGCGCTTCTGTGTGGCGATGGGGCCATCTGGCTTAATCGCCATGCTTACAGGCTGGTTTGTTACAGAAACAGGTCGTCAGCCTTGGGTAGTTTATGGTTTGCAACGCACTGTGGATGCAGGCTCGCCCAATAGTATTACCGCCATGAGTCTGTCATTGCTGATTTTTGTATTGGTGTATATCTGTGTTTTTGGTGTAGGCGTGCGCTACATGTTAGCGCTAATTAGCAAAGGCCCAGCAGACGATTATTCACTTGAAGACGATGAGCATTTGAATAAACGCCCAGCCCGTCCGCTGTCTGCCGCTGATGGCGTAGAAATTTAGGAGACAGTATGATGTATTTTGACTTACCGACGATTTGGGCCTTTGTCATCGGCTTTGGTTTGATGATGTACGTGTTCTTAGATGGCTTTGATTTAGGGGTTGGTCTGCTGTTTCCTTTTATTAAAGACAAACATGAACGAGATATTATGGTGAACTCGGTGGCACCTGTTTGGGATGGTAATGAAACTTGGCTTGTATTGGGAGGCGCAGGCTTATTGGCCGCGTTTCCTGTGGCGTATTCGGTGATTTTATCAGCCTTGTATGGGCCAATTCTGCTGATGTTATTTGGTTTGATCTTGCGTGGCGTCGCCTTTGAATTTCGCTTTAAAGCTAAAGAGTCTCATCGCCCAATGTGGGACAAGCTATTCTTTGTTGGCTCTTTAATGGCCACCTTTGCTCAGGGTGTGGCAATGGGGGCTGTAATTCTTGGATTTCAGGTAGAAAATTTCGAGTTCGCTGGCGGTGGATTGGATTGGCTAAGTCCATTTAGCCTGTTTACCGGTTTTAGTTTGTTGTTTGCCTATGGGTTACTTGGTGTCACTTGGTTGATCATTAAAACAGAGCACGGTTTACAGAGAAAAATGCGTGCATTCATTAAACCATTAACTTTATTGCTCGCAGCTTGTATGTTTATCATCAGCATTTACACGCCAATGATTAACGAGAATGTACGAGATTTATGGCTTAACTTGTCGAACATTATGTATTTGGCGCCTTTGCCGATTTTTACTGCGACTTTTGCGTTGTTGCTCATGGGAGCGGCGCATTCCAAAGATGAATATCGTGCTTTCATATGTACGTTATGCATGTTGTTTCTAGGTTATTTAGGATTATGTGTCAGCCTTTGGCCCAACATTATTCCGCCGAGTATTACGATTTATCAGGCCGCAGCACCAACGTCTAGCCTTAAATTCACCTTAGCCGGCGTTGTGTTTATTGTGCCTGTTATCCTGATCTATACTTTTTGGTCTTATCGAGTGTTTCGGGGCAAAGTTGCAGATACCGACGGTTATCACTAAAAAGTAGATAGCAAAAGGGCTGGTGTTCACAGTGAGCCAGCCTTTTCTATGAGTAAATTTGGAGAAAAGTACGATGAAAAAACTCTTCATCAGTATGTTTTTGATGTCTTAAGAGTGAAAGTCTGCTGACTATATTACAATTAATTGTCACGCCGTTTTGTTATATGAACAGTAATAGCGGTTTACAAGATAAACAAAGTTTGCTTAAATGAATTAATAATATGAAATTGAGTTTTGCTTAGCGGAACTATACAATGTATCGTATATTTTTTAAGTATTTTGAGTCTGTGAGTGAATGCAGACCTAAATTTGTTATAAAGCAATATTCAAGTGATTATTTTATCAAGGAAGATAAATAATAAGGTCTATTGACAAATAGATTCAACTTATCAAGGAAGAAAGCAATGAAGTTTATTAGCAAATTACTTTCAATATTAGTAATAACTACTCAAGAGGATATGACATGAATATATACTTTTGGGGGTTGGTTGCTAGTATTGCTATTTATCTATTAATAGGCAACTATGCCGGACGCAAAGTACAAGGGCTTGACGATTACTATGTAGCAGGGCGAAAGGCACCTACACTATTGATTGTTGGTACTTTAGTAGCCAGCTTTCTCAGTACTAACGCTTTTCTTGCTGAAACAGGGTTTGCTTACGATGGTTATGCCATTTTGATGCTAGCACTAGTGGCAGTCAATACTAGTGGCTACGTTATAGGAGCACTATTTTTTGGACGTTTTGTGCGACGTAGTAAGTCATTAACTATTCCGGAATTCTTTGCTAAACGTTTTGATTCACGGGCGATACAGGTTTTGGCTGGTTATACAACTGTGATTGGTCTAACTGCGTATTTACTTGCCGTCACCCAAGGTGCTTCGATCTTAATATCAGATGTGGTAGGAATTCCTTACGGTATCGCTTTAATCATGGTTTGGTTGGGTTATATAGGGTTCACCCTGTACTCTGGGTCTAGTGGTGTAGTACTGACTGATACTATTATGTTCCTACTATTTACAGTGGTTTCCATCATTGCACTACCTTATATTATTGGTGAGGGAGGCGGTTGGAACGCTACGCTAACCGCGTTAGCTACTTCTGAAGCCAAGCCTGGGATTATTGCTTGGCACGGATTAACGGGGGAAGGGGCCTTATGGTCTTCTGGAAAAGAGGCGATTATTTGGGCCCTTGTTCTAGGAGCATCTTGGTCACTCGTACTAGCAGTCAGCCCATGGCAAACAAGCCGTTACCTAATGGCACGAAGTGAGCACGTAGTAGTACGTTCAGCCTGTATCGCCGGGCTAGTACTTGCGGCCATTTATGTAGTTCTGATGTTCAGTGGCGCAGCTGTAAACCTTGCCAATCCAAATCTCTCTCCTTCTGAACGCATTATGGTTTGGGCCGGTATGAATATGATGCCTGCGTTTATTGGCACTTTGCTAATATCAGGAATCATGGCTGCTGCACTATCTTCCTGTTCGACCTTTCTTTCGCTCATTGGCTTCAGTGTTACCAACGATATTATTGATTCGAGGCAATGGAACGAGCAAAAGACTTTGCGTCTGAGCCGCTATATTATGTTTGCAGCAGCGCTGATCAGTTTAATTTTAGCTTACATACAGCCACCAGCAGTGATGTGGATAACCTATTTCGCGGGTACCTTATTTGCTTCTTCTTGGGGTCCTGTAGCATTTATGAGTATCTGGAGTAGCCGCATTAGTGCCCCTGCTGCTTTCACTGGAATGCTAGTTGGCTTTATTGTTAATATTGGTACCAAACTAATGGATACTGCCGGTATCATTTCATTATCTGTATACATGGATCCTTTCATTTTAGGTTTTATCGGCAACGTAGCTTCTATTCTTATAATATCTCGTTTAACAAAACCAACTGCTATCTCTTTAAGCTATTTCAAAGCTATTCATCAGACACCAGAAGAAGAATTCAATCCGGTAGAGGTTAAGCAAACTTTGATCTGGCCGATAGTTGTAATGATCTCTGGACTAGCCATTGCGGGACTGCTACTTGTATTCTACGCTGTTCCCTATGCCGGAGCCATGGGCCGTGAGTTCAGTATATTTAGCGGCGAAAGTTTGCTATCACTTGGCTACGGCCTATCAGTATTCTGTGTGGGCTTACTAGCATTTTGGCAGGTAAAACGTGTTTATGGTCGAAAAGCTGCACACGCCACAGCCAACAAACAATTAATGGAGGCTAATCTATGAGTACTCAAAAGCTCTTCCCAACACTTTTTTCGCCGTTTAAAATTGGTCAACACACGATACCTAATCGTATAGTTTTCACAGGTCATGACACTTGCTTACCAGAAAATGGTACGGTAAACGACTCACTTATTGCATATCTTGAGAAACGTGCTCGGAATGGTACTGGCTTAATTGTACTGCAAGTCTCAGGGGTACACGAAACTGCACGCTACACATCTCACTTATTAATGGCTAATGAAGATGAATGCATTCCAGGTTATAAACGCTTAGCTGAAGCATGTAAGCGACACGGTAGTGTGGTTTTTGCACAACTGTTGCATCCAGGCCGAGAAATCATGGAGTCCGCCGATGGATTAAAGCCTGTAGCCTACTCCGCTTCTAGTACTCCCCAAGAACGCTTCCATGTCATGCCTCGAGCACTTAATCAAAGCATGATCAATGAAATTATCACTAGTTTCGGTGATGCAGCTAAACGTATGCAGCAGGCAGGTATTCAAGGTGTAGAAATTCTTGCTAGTCACGGCTATCTACCGGCTCAGTTTTTAAGCCCAAAAGTGAACAATCGAAATGATAAATACGGTGGTAGTTTTGCTAACCGGATACGTTTCCTTGAAGAAATTATTATTGAAATTCGTTGTAGGACCGGAGATGAGTTAGCAATAGGCTTACGTATTTCTTGTGATGAGCGCGATGAAGATGGTATGAGTGAATGGGATGCAATTGAAGCCTTAAAGCATCTAGAAAGCAAGCTTGACTATGCTAGTATTGTCGCTGGCACCTCCGCATCATTAGGTGGAGCTATACATATCGTGCCACCTATGACACATGAGAATGCCTACCTTCAAAAGGAATCTCTAGCGCTACGTGCAGGGTTATCTTTACCCTTAATCCTTACTGGGCGTATTAACCAACCGCATGAAGCTGAAGCTGTAATACGTTCAGGAGCTGCAGACTTGTGTGGTATGACTCGAGCGCTGATTTGCGACCCAGAGATGCCAAACAAGGCCATGAAAGACGATGCTGATGGCATTCGTGCTTGTATAGGCTGTAATCAAGCTTGTATTGGCCGGTTTCATCGCGGACTACCTATCTCATGCATACAATATCCTGAATCAGGTCGTGAACTACAGTATGATAATATCGGTACCGTAGTACATCCTCGTCGCGTTGCAGTAATCGGTGGTGGTCCAGCAGGTATGAAAGCGGCTGTTGTAGCAGCAGGTAGAGGCCACCATGTTACTCTCTATGAGGCTAGTTCTAGGTTAGGGGGGCAAGCTAATCTTGCTCAACTGTTGCCACACCGTGCTGAATTTGGCGGTCTTGTTACTAACTTACAAGAAGAGCTTAAGCGTAGTCAGGTAGAAGTGATAATGCAGAAAAATGTTATGCCAGAAGAGCTATTTGAGGCGGGGTATGAGCAGATATTAATGGCAATAGGCGCCAAACCTTATAGTCCACCTTTGGAATGTATGGGCAGTCTATCAGTCATTCAAGCTATTGAGTTGCTAAGTGCGAACACTTTACCTGGAGGCCATGTGGTGGTCTACGATAGCAAGGGTGACTGGATCGGCGTTGGCATCGCGGAAATGCTAGCAAAGTCAGGTGCAAAAGTTACGTTAGCTGTTAATGGCCTACATGTCGGTGAAGCACTTCAGAGTTATGTCCGTGATAGTTCGGCGGCTAGGATACATAACCTCGGTATAGAAATAATAACTTATGCCCGAGCATTCGGATTTGACGATGACACAGTTTATTTCCATCATACAGCAGGCGGTGAACCAATAATTTTGAATGGAGTCGATCATTTAGTATTATCATGCGGCGGAATGCCTAATACATCTCCCGAAGATGAGGATTGTTGGAAAGGTTTACCCGTTACTCTTATTGGTGACTGTCTCGCTCCACGCACTGCTGAAGAGGCTGTTTATGATGGTTTAAAGTCCGCTATGGATATTTAGATGTTGCTTTTTCTAATAAAACTCTCTTATCAGTCAAGCACATTACTATTGTTTTTAAGAGAGTAAAGTATGCTGAAAAACTGGACAATTCAAAGTTATTAAGAAAAAAATAGCTGTCAAGAAAGACTATGGCGTACTTCCAAAGTACAGTTAACGAAGTACGCTTGTACGTAAGGTAATTAACACCTTTTTAGTATCACATTTATATAAGGTATATTAAATATAAAATCATTAAGCCACTAGGATTGCAGTCGATTTAAAGTGAGTGCTGCTAATTATGATAAATTGCTCTATCCGAGCGTGTTAGATCAGAAGCTAAATGTTCATCGTCCTAATTAGGCTTGGAATAGCATTATCGATTATGTTTATACACATGTAGTCTAGCTACATTTTATATAAAGTAATTTTTCCGAACAAAAGACACTAATTAAATAGAACTAAGATGCCTGATTTAATTTGCACATATCTAAATTTTGAAATGACTAACATGTTTTAGCAAAAAGCTAATGCCTCCTTTTATACCGAAATATTCTAAGAACCACATCCAATATTTTCAGCAAGAGCTTGCAGTTTAGCGACCATTTTCAGTGCATACTCATCCGCTTCCCAGTTAGCACTTGGCACACTGGCATTAAGCGAATAAGCGTATTGCCCAGTTGCGACATCAAAC
>NZ_JBQSVK010000026.1:0-17029 GCF_052376195.1 Psychrobacter sp. AOP7-B1-25 | reverse complement strand
GGTGTGTCTTTAATTATTATAATAAAACTGTTTAACTCTTCTAGAGTAAATTGATAGTTTTATCAAGTTTTATTTTGTAATAGATTGATAGTTAAGGCCTATTTTGTTAAGGTAATGTTCCTTGAATTTTGAGAATTGCACATGGAAGAAGTAAAAGTAGGCAGATTAGGACCTTTTCCACGGGTGAGTAAACCTGTGTTTATTACATCGTCACTGCTGATTATTGGCTTTATTATTTTTGGTGCACTTTTCACCGAAACAGCAGGGGCACTTTTTAGCTTTTTACAAGGTTTTATTACCGATAAGTTCGGTTGGCTATTTATTATCTTAGTCAATGTCGCGCTCGCACTTTGTATCTATTTGGCCATGAGTCGTTATGGCGATATTCGCTTAGGTGCTCAAACTGAGACACCGCAATATAGTTTATTTTCGTGGATTGGCATGCTGTTTTCTGCTGGTATAGGGATTGGACTGGTTTATTGGGGTACAGCGGAGCCGTTGTATCACTTCATGGCACCGCCACTTGGTGAAGCAGAGAGTGTTGAAGCTGCAAAACAGGCAATGAACATCTCGTTTATGCATTGGGGGCTTCATGCTTGGGCAGTTTATACGGTTGTAGCATTGTCTCTTGCGTATTTTCATTTCCGTCGAGGCTTACCGTTATCTATACGCTCAACCTTATATCCTTTACTTGGTAAAAAAATCTACGGTAAATGGGGACATACAGTCGACATTTTAGCCGTGTTTGGCACTATGTTCGGGGTGGTAACCTCACTGGGTCTTGGGGTCATGCAGATTAATGCTGGGCTTGAGAAGCTGTTTGGCACACCTAACAGCTTAATGGTACAGTTTGGTTTGATTGCTTTCATCACAGCGCTAGCGGCAGCTTCAGTCTTGATGGGTTTGGATAAAGGTATTAAGCGCCTTAGTGATATCAATATTGGTTTCACTATCGTCTTGTTAGCGTTTATGGTTATCTTAGGACCAACGCTCTTTATTTTTGATAGCTTTATCGAAAATATCGGCAACTATCTGACTGTGATTGTACCTCTAGGCACATGGGGTGAAGCTTATAGCGAAACAGATTGGCAGAGTGGTTGGACGATATTTTACTGGGCATGGTGGGTTAGCTGGGCACCATTTGTTGGTATCTTTATCGCTCGTATCTCTCGTGGTCGTACGATTCGTGAGTTTACGCTTGGTGTACTACTGATTCCAATGCTGATTTTGTTCTTCTGGTTTACGACCTTTGGCGGCGTTGCTATTCACATGGAGCTTGCTTCTGCTGTGTCAGGTGTTAGCCCAGGATTGGTTGAAGCGGTACAAGCGGATACTGGTAGTGCCATCTTTAAACTGGTTGAGTATTATCCATTGGCAAAACCAATTACGCTAATGATTGTCGTCATGATTATGCTATGGTTTGTGACTTCGTCAGATTCTGCTAGCTTTGTAATTGATATGTTGACTGCTGGTGGTGATACTAACCCACCAAAAATCCAGCGCTTGTTTTGGGCAACGACAGAAGGTGTGATTTCTGCTATCTTGCTAGCAGCTGGTGGACTGTCTGCTCTACAGGCGGCGGCTATCGTAGCGGGACTACCGTTTGCCTTAGTAGTCTTTGTGATTATGTATGCGTTATTACGTGGTCTAAGCCGTGATCGTTTGATTTTGTATCGTGCGCAACAACGCTTTATCACAGATGAATCAGCAGACCATAATTCAGCGAACGAATTCGTCGATGAGCATCTGTTAAAAGGACCACCTAAGATTGTTAAAGGCGACTAAAAAGCAGTTAAGAGTAAGACAGTCGGTTTAGCTTTTGATAGAAGAAGCCCCAATTTATTTTTAAATTGGGGCTTCTTTATTTGGCGCATATATTTAAATTTATTCAAGAAAAATATAGATTGTTGAAAATTATTACCAAAATGTTACTACCATTTCTATACATTCGGTAGTATTTACAAGGTGTTATATTTGATAATTGGCTCATACCTTGGTATGGTTACGCACTTTTTTGGGGATATACCTATGGATCATGTAAAAGTTGGCCGAGTAGGCCCTTTTCCGCGGGTAAGCAAACCTGTATTTTTAACGTCAGCAATATTGATACTTGCTTTTATTATCTTTGGCGCATTATTCAACGAGCAAGCAGAGATAGTATTCAATCAAGCAAAAGCATTTGTCTCTTTGCGCTTTGGCTGGTTCTTTATTGTCGTGGTCAACTTAACATTGGCCATGAGTATTTATATGATATTTAGCCGTTACGGCGATATCAGGCTTGGTCATCAAAACGAAAGACCTGCGTACAATCTTGTTTCTTGGGTTGGTATGCTGTTTTCGGCAGGTATTGGTATTGGGTTGCTCTACTGGGGTACCGCTGAGCCGCTGTACCATTTTATGGCGCCGCCGTTAGGAGAACCAGAAACCGTTGCTGCTGCAAAACAAGCGATGAACATCTCGTTCCTTCATTATTGTTTTCATGTATGGGGGCTTTATGGCATGGTTGCGCTATCACTAGCGTATTTCCATTATCGAGTAGGTTTACCACTGGCGATACGCTCAACCTTGTATCCAATGTTGGGTAAAAAGATCTATGGCGGGTGGGGTCATACGGTAGATACATTAGCGGTATTCGGTACGATGTTTGGGGTAGTTACGACGTTAGGTCTTGGCGTCCTACAGATCAACTCAGGTCTTGAGACCTTATTTGGTATCCCTAATAGTATTACGGTGCAGATTATCTTGATAGGTATTATCACGATGCTAGCAGGGTTGTCTCTGTTTGTGGGACTTGATAAAGGTATCAAGCGTCTAAGTGATATTAATATATTATTCACTATAATATTACTCAGTTTTGTGATTATCTTTGGGCAAACCCAATTTATCTTTAATAGTGTGATAGAGAATATTGGCAATTATTTACATCAAATTGTGCCATTAGGTCTTTGGACAGAGTCTTATAAGGGTGAAGAAAACTGGCAGTCCTCTTGGACGATATTTTATTGGGCATGGTGGATCAGCTGGTCACCATTCGTTGGGGTATTTATTGCCCGTATCTCTCGAGGACGCACCATCCGTGAGTTTATATTAGGAGTGCTGTTCATTCCTGTCACGATACTGTTCTTGTGGTTTACTGCTTTTGGTGGCTCTGCGGTAAATATGGAGCTGATGGCAGCAGCAGACCCTAACATAGTTAGTCCAGGTCTGATCGAAGCGGTCAAAGCTGATACAGGTAGCGCTATCTTTAAATTGATGGAATCTTATCCATTAACGGGTGCGGTTAACTTACTCATCGTGGTGATGATTGTATTATGGTTCGTCACTTCATCAGATTCAGCCAGTTTTGTCATCGATATGCTGACATCGGGTGGTGATACCAATCCACCAAAAATCCAGCGCTTGTTTTGGGCAGGTTCTGAAGGTGTTATCGCTGCTGTATTATTAGCAGCAGGTGGTTTGAGCGCATTGCAAGCGGCATCGATTGTCTCAGGATTCCCTTTTGCTATTGTAATTGTCGTGATGATGTACTCTTTATTGCGCGGTCTTAGTCGAGATCGCTTGATACTGTATCGCAATCAGCAGTGGTTCACCACAGAAGAGTCGGCAGAACACAACTCAGCCAATGAATTCCGTGATGAAGAGCTGCTAAAAGGCCCACCAGCACTTGAGAAAGATGCTTAAGCTTTAAAGTTTATTTTACAGCTACAAAAATACCCAGCTTGTCATAGGCTGGGTATTTTTATGGATGTTCAATATCTTTAATAAAAAACATTTTAATACAGCAGCTTTCAGTACAGTAGATCTCGATACAACCGCTTTATAGATTAACTGCATTCGCCTTTTACATGACCAATAGCCTCAGAAATATTGCAGGCTGAGCAGGCATTACTAGCCGTTCGGTAGCTTATCACTGATCCAACTTCCGTCTTCACGCAGACGGGTTCATATTGTGCCGTACAGATATTATTGTCAGGGTTAGCAGGCAGACACTGAGTAAAAGTCTCTTCAACTGGCTGATTGATATCAGGGTTAGATGAGTTAGGTGTTTGATTAGACGTGCCGATATCAGACATAGAGCTACAGCCAGTCAATACTAAAGCTAAAGTCAGTGTAAGTAATGATGGTTTGAACAAAGACGGATTAAGTACGGAAAATCGGCGATTAGATAGAGTTTGTTTCATAAAAAATATCCTTATTAGTAGTATTCGATAGCGTCCTGTTACCGCTGCTAGATTTGCTTAATGATGTTAAACGCTTAGTTATTTATGGTAGCTTATTTATCGGTAGCTATCTACTTACGCCTCATACAAAAAACCCCAAGCTCAATTAAGCTTGGGGTTGATTTGCTGCCTTCAAATACTGATGTTACGACAGTATGTCTAAATCAAAGGTATCTAGACTGACGAAATTCACTTATTCAGCTGGTTTATCGTCTTGATTTAGCTGCACGTACTTATCAAAGTTTTGAGCATAATCCGTTAAGTTGTCGCTCAGCATTTGACGATATTGCTTCACATAAAACTCAACGATATCATCTTTTTCTTTGGCGAAATCATCACCTTTGACAAAACCGATAGAGGCAACTGACGCGCTATAGCGTGCTGCAGCATATAGTAAAGAAGCGCCGACTTGGCCTGAATGTGCTTCAGGGCCTAGCTGACTATTTGCGATACCGATGATAGCGTCAGCACGTTGATAGAATGCTTGCATTTCAGGGGTGATTTCGATGTTAGTGTCAACGTTTTGATCTTGAGTGTTGCTGTCTTGAGACATAAGCTACTCCTAATAATAAGTGTCGGTAGTTTTTAGTATATAAAAATGGTTTGCAAACGTTTTGAAGAAGAGACGCTTATAAACCAGCGTCTGCTTTTAAGATGTCAGCTTTGTCTGTTTTTTCCCACGTAAAGGCAGTCTCTGAACCCGGACGACCAAAGTGCCCAAAGGTAGCAGTCTGCTGATACATTGGTTGTAGTAAGTTTAGCATGCGGGTAATGCCATAAGGACGCAAATCAAAATGCGTACGAATCAGACGAATGATTTCATCGTTACTGATTTTGCTAGTACCAAAGGTATTGACAGAAATAGAGGTCGGCTCAGCAACACCAATCGCGTAACTAACTTGAACTTCACAGCGATCTGCAAGTCCTGCAGCTACGATGTTTTTGGCCACATAACGTACCGCATAAGCAGCACTGCGATCCACTTTTGAAGGATCTTTACCACTGAACGCACCGCCACCATGACGTGCCATGCCGCCATAAGTATCGACAATGATTTTACGACCAGTTAGACCAGCATCACCAACAGGACCACCAATCACAAACTTACCAGTTGGGTTGATATGATAGCGTGTGCCAGCATGCAATAAGTCAGCTGGTAGCACTTGCTTGATGATAGATTCCATCACGGCTTCTTGTAGATCAGCCTGTGAGATACTAGGATCATGCTGAGTTGATAGTACCACTGCATCAATCGCTACAGGTTTGTTGCCATCGTATTTTAGTGTGACTTGCGCTTTTGCATCTGGGCGTAACCACGGCAAATCACCTGCGCGGCGCAGCTCAGACTGACGCTCCATCAAACGATGGGCATACTCGATAGGCGCTGGCATAAGTACTTCGGTCTCATTACTTGCATAACCAAACATCAACCCTTGGTCACCTGCACCTTGCTCTTCAGGGTTGCTACGATCGACACCTTGGGCTATTTCGGGAGATTGCTTACCAAGCATGTTGATGACTGCACAAGTCTCGCCATCAAAACCTAGGTCTGAATGATGATAGCCAATGCCATTTACCGTGTCACGAACTAAGCGCTCTAAATCGATATTTGCAGTTGTAGTGATTTCACCTGCAAGTATGACTGCACCTGTTTTCACCAAGGTTTCGCACGCCACACGTGCATGCAGATCTTCACGTAGGATAGCATCAAGGATAGCGTCTGATATTTGGTCAGCCATTTTATCAGGATGACCTTCGCTCACAGATTCTGAGGTAAATAAGTTGTATTCACGCATAATGGGATCGCTTAATTGCAGGGACTGTAGTGTACGAACTCAGTCATTATTAAATATATCTAAATGAAAAGATGAACAGGAATCAAAAAATTAGCATATTTTACCGTGTATCGAGGTAAAACTCTAGCAATGGATGGTGTTATGAGGTAACTGGCGATAGATTAAGGGCGGTAAAAGTCATCAACATGGCTATCTTCTTGCCAACGAAATTCAGTATGTTGCGCGACTTGATGGGCTCTATCAACGCCATGTCTATCAGCGATGAAACCAAGTGCCATATCCATGCCTGCGCTAACCCCCGACGAAGTATAAAACTTACCATCGATGACCCAGCGTGCTTGTTTGATCCAATCAACTTGATTCGACTGAGAGATCACCCATTGCCATGCCAGTTTATTAGAGGTAGCACGCTTGCCATTTAACACACCGCTTTTTGCCAACAAGGCGCTACCAGTACAGACACTAAGTACCCAGTCAGCTTGATGGGTGAGGGCTGTTAGCGTTTGCAAGAAGGAAGGGTTGTAGACTAGCTGCCGTGTGCCAAACCCGCCTGGTACTAGGATAATATCAGTTTGATACGCTAACTCTGTGACTGCAATCGTTTCCATAGGTACGCCATGCTTACTGCGGATGATGCCACCAGCTATCGAGGTAAATTGAAGACGATAATGCTCAGGTAAGCTCCCAAACATCTCAATAGGTCCGAATAAATCTAAGGTTTCAAAGTCATCAAACACTAGCGCGGTAATCGTATGCATGTGACACCCTTATCTGAAAGTATCTTTTATAAAGACAAGATGTTATAGCACCTTGCCACACCATATAATCATAGCATCAACATTATATCTGTCTATAAAAGTAAAACACACATTGATTAAACGGTAAATAATCAATGGCCATTATAATTCTAAAAATGTAGCTTTATCTTTGAACATACACTCTTCATAGACAGGGCAAGCGCCGCATTTGGGTGTACGAGCCTGACAGGTATAGCGGCCATGTAAGATAAGATAATGATGGGCGTCGACTATGAAATCTTCGGGAATGCGGTCGACCAATTTTTTTTCGACGATGAGTACGTTTTTACCAGTGGCAAGCCCGGTACGATTGCCCACACGAAAGATATGTGTGTCAACGGCCATGGTAGGCTGGCCAAAGGCAGTATTTAACACGACATTGGCAGTTTTACGACCGACACCTGCCAGTGACTCTAAATCTTTGCGGTTATCAGGAACGGTGCTATCAAATTTCTCAATCAAATCACGGCAGGTTTTGATGACGTTTTTTGCTTTGGCATTATACAAACCAATGTTCTTGATATAGGATTTTAGACCGTCTTCGCCTAGTGCCAGTATTGCTTCAGGTGTGTTAGCTACTGGGTACAATTGCTGGGTAGCAATGTTGACACTCACATCCGTTGCCTGTGCGGATAAAATCACCGCAATTAGTAGCTCAAACTTGCTTTTATAGCTTAACTCAGTGACTGGCTCATCAATGGTCGCTGCCAGCTTTTCGAAGAATGAACGTACGTCACGATTGGGCAGTCTTCTTGAGGGCGGCGTATCAGCTGTTTTATTTTTGACCGTTTTACTCATGGCATTTTGACTATTATTTTAGTGGGTGGTAGTACCGAATTATATGCTAGCGCTAGTATTCATGTTAATGATTGAAGTATCTATTTATTAGCGCATTAATTGCATAATCAGCTATTACCGTTATTGCGTTACTTGCAATGACTCGAGCTCTGCTTGTAAGGATTCAAGCTCTGCTTGTTTCTTATCGTTTGCACGAACACTCAGCTGCTTTTCCAGTTTTTTAATTTTGGTACGGAGCTTGGCAGCTGCAATAGTATTTTTTGCTTGCGACTCACTGATGCTTAGAGACTGGCTTGCTGCATTATTGAGCTTAGCTTCTACCATACTGACCACGGGTCTACTATTGCTCGTATCGGTAAGCTGTTCTGTGACACGTTTGAGATGCGTATGGTAGCGTTGTCTTAAGTCCTCTTGCTCTGCTATTCGCTCAGGCTCAGATATTTCTCGCTCAATCGTGACTAAGTCAATGCAATCAACAGGGCAGGGCGCGATACATAGCTCGCAACCAGTGCACAAATCTGTAAAAATCGTATGCATATGCTTGCCAGTACCAACGATAGCATCGACTGGGCAAGCAGGAATGCATTTGGTGCAGCCGATACAGTCATCTTCACGGATAACCGCACGCACCTCAGTCGGACGTTCAGAGGTAGCATCTACTGGCCACTGTGAAGGCACTGCCGTCAAGGTAGTGTCCTGAATATCCATATCGAGAGTTTGAGCAATCGCGTCAGTGACTGGCTGACCACCAGGCACACATTTATTATACGGTTCGTCATCTAATACAATTGCAGCGGCATACGGCAAGCAACCATCTGGATGCTCACATAGTCCGCATTGCGTCTGTGGCAAACAAGCATCCACACGTGCAATTTTTTCCTGTATGTCAACGGGCAAGGTATCAATGTGTAATGTGTCAAACAAAATAGGTAGATTGACTAAGCGTATATTGGTGCTACTTTGCATTTAATTAAGGACCTTAATACCAGTCGTAAGAGTTGGTATTAGTATAAATAGTGATAAAGTATGGAGAAAGCGGTCTTTATAAAACAGTGTCTATAAGAACACGTGATCTGTCAGCGTTTTACTGCTTATATTAGTGTGTTACTTGCTTAAAAAATAAAGTTTAAAGTAACGCGCTTATAATAGCAGCAGCGATTTTAAAGAGATGAGATTGAAAATACAACACTATAATCTAATGCTTTGTTTATAGATAAGGGTAGTTATAAATTGATATTTTGTTCTTTAGCCACTTGGTCAATCAAATCGCGAGCGATACTACCTTTTGGTGGAATTCTGGGTAGATTTGAGAGATCAAAGAAGTCAGCATGTGCTAGCTCATCTTCTTGAAGGATAATATCGCCACTGGCATACGATGCACGAAAACCAAGCATTAAGTTAGATGGGAACGGCCATGGCTGACTGCTCACATAGTGGATATCTGACACGCTGATATTAACCTCTTCTGCGACTTCACGTACTACTGCATGCTCTAAACTCTCTCCAACTTCTACGAACCCTGCGATCAAACCATACATTGGTGGTAGATTTTGCTGTCCATGACGATGATGATGAGCCAACAAGATTTGCATCTCACCTGTTACGGGATTTGGCCGAGTAATAGCAGTGATGACGCATGGTTGTACGCGAGGATACTGACGTAATCGACATACTGGACAAACCATGGCGCGTTCGCCCTGGTTAGCATTTACGGTAGGGCTAGCACAGCGACTACAAAACTGTGTATCTGCTTGCCAACTCAATAGCTGTATCGCTTGGCTAATCTGATCTGACAAGGCGACTGGCAAATGAGTCATCAGCTTTCGATAAGGAACAAAAGTGTTAGCACTACTCTCAGCGATAATAGGCAAAGTCACATTATGAGCAACTGCATAATCATAAGTCATGGCGCGCGTCGCCTGAGCGGTAAAGCTATGAAATGTATTATCTGTAGGGTTGTCAGTGTTATTACTATCGTCTGATAGCCAATGACTGGGTGCTAAGCTCTCATGCAACGCTACATGACCAACCTGATAAGCTTGCTCGCTCAAACCATTACTATCGGGCGAGAGTTGGACTTGCAAAGGCCACCAACCATCTGGCATTTGACGGCATAAGATACTGTCATCACTTAGTACAAAAGCATGGGCCATATAAAATTCCAAACATTATAAAATCAGACTGCATCGACGTAGACACAGACTTATCTAGAGTAAAGTATCATCAATTCTACATAAATCAGATACATTATCAGGATTATTTCGCCTGCTAGCTGTAGGGCTTTCACGCACCTAACTTGTATCTAAATTATTTTGAATTATCTTTATTTAAATGAGATGTCATGGTTAAGGTGTAATGACCATGACATGACAATGAGAAAAGTTAAGCAGTAAGTAGATGGCTTAAGCTTTGTTGGCCAACGTCAAGTGCTTGCTTACTAACAGGGCGGTTATTCTCAAAACCATCCAAATGATGATCGACCGCCATGATAACATCAGCGATGCATGCTAATGTACTGTCTTCGATACGTTGTCCGCCTTCGATACGTTGTTCGATGTAGTTAGCCAGTTGACTCAACATGCTGGCAGGTGTGGGCAGTTGTAGGAAACGTACCGCTCCTGCTACTTGGCGCATCATGCTAGGGATATTTTGGATATTGAGCATGTCACGCTCAGGCTCCGCCAAATAATCATTGATTGCTTGCTCAGCACTAGCGATAGCAGTTCGGCTTTCTTGTATCAGTGTATCATTGGCCGTATTAAGCTGATGCAATGAGATATGCGGATTGTTCAGGGGTAGATAGATTGCCCCTGGTGTATGCATCTCTGCCATAGCAATAGTAGCGTTCTCTGCATGCATTAATGCCAGTAGCAAATGATCAAAATCCTCAGGGGAAGGCGTTTGCCAATGATCAACAGCTTCTGCTGCTGTACTCAGACTATCGGCGGCATTGGACAGACCTAACAGACGTAATGCTGAACTCAGCTCAGTTAATTCTTCAATAATTTGTGCTGTCTGCATATCAATCGGGTTGATTGAATCGCCACGCGCATAACTGTCTACGTTTTCTTTAATAGCATTGATCTGATTTTGAATGATTGTATTTAATGTATCGGTAAGTTCGCGATTGGGACCGAATAAAAAGCGCTTCATTTGTTCAAGCTGAGCATCATCTACATGATTACTTGCATATTGTTCACGTAATTGCTGTGCTTGCTCGTTATCACGTTGACAGGCAAAGCTTACTAGATCTGCAAAACGGGTATCCATTACTGGTAAATAGCTTTGAAATTGCTGCTCTAGGTAGATGAGTGTGTGTTTTTGACTCAGGTTTAGTGGTAATACTGCTGCAATATCAGTCACGGCAGCAGACGCCGCTTGCCAAAATAGGCTATTAGTATGTGAAGCAATTAAAGCACAAGCTGCACTCATAGCATCCAAATTTTGCTGATCGGCAGAATCAATGTTGCCATCTTGATTGAGTAGTGCAATGCCAAGGCCACTACGATACGCGTTGGTCAGCAGCTCTGTGTCTAGATTGAGTGTGCTTAAGGGTTTGAAGTTCCCTTCAGGATTAGCAATGATGACACTACTGCGACCAAAAGCCGCAAAATAATCTGCTTCAACAGGAGCTTTTTGACTATGTGCATTAAGCTTGTTAATTACAGGTATGAGTAAAGTAGGCTCTACCGATTCAGTCAATAGTACAAACTCGACATAACGATCTAAGGTCATAATGGCTTCTGATAGATCCATGATCAAATCAGTATCGTTGTTATCACCATTATCATAAAGCCTCTGTAAACCATCGACAATGGCATCATTCAACGCTTCTGCACCGACCAAAGAGATTAGCTTAAAAATACAGGACAGCTGCTTTAGTACTTCGATAGAGTCTGACAACAAAGGCGCCTGATTACTATCATCATTGAACTCACCTAGATGGATTTCAGTATCTTTGAGAGTTGCTACAACCTCATCATGCAGTAAATGGAGTGATGGTAGGTTAAAATCAGTAACACTAAGCGTTGGGGCGGTTAGCTTCATTTGTGCAGACTGGTCCATAAATATTTTTCCATAATGTACTGATGAGAATAGCAAAGGTATAAGCTCAATTTAAAAAATATTGGTCAATGATGTTTTAACGCTTTTTATGGTATTAATCAAGATTAAATTATACAAATGTCGGTTCAATAAAAATGCAAATGATAATTATGTACTAGCTTTTAGTGCAGGGTAATCTTCAGCCAAAGAGGCATACCAGCTTTGGTCAGCAGTTTCGTCCGCTGCTGATGCTAGTAATAAATTCACTAAATTGGCGAAACCTGCATGAGCGGTCTGTCCGCCATCGGTATCGGTATCTTCTTCAATGGCAAGCGTGACCTGTCCACCAGTCATCGCTAAATAAACTTCAGCTAAAATCTCTGAGTCAAGTAGTGCCCCGTGAAAAGTACGGTCCTGCTTACCAACATCTAGGCGACGTACCAGGGCATCTAGTGTGTTTTTTTGTCCAGGATATTGCTGCTTAGCCATCGCTAATGAGTCAGTCACTTGCACTCGATTGGCAAAATCATTCAGGCCGACTTTTGCAAACTCCATATTTAGGAAGTTCATATCAAAAGTAGCGTTATGAGCGATAATCTCGGCGCCATCCATAAAGTCATACAAAGACTGAGCAACTTGGTCAAAGGTTGGTTTGTCGGTCAAAAACGCTTCAGAGATACCATGAATACGAATGACTTCATCATCCATACCACGCTGCGGATTGATATAAACATGCAGCTTTTCGCCAGTAAACTTACGTCCGACCAACTCTACGATGCCGACCTCGATGATACGGTCGCCTTTTAGTGCATCAAGCCCTGTGGTTTCTGTATCCATGATAAGCTGACGATCTGCTTCATGACGATGTATCGGCTCAGGCAATAGAGGCTTAAAATGTGGGTTAGCGCGGCTGGTATCCCCGTCGAACTTAGGTGCATCAGATTCTACATTTGGCAACATATCATTGTCGACAGTATCATCTAGGTGCGTTTGAACGTCTGGCATATCTTTGGTACTCGTCGGGTTGTATGTATTGTCTTGATAATTACTAGGTTTTACAGAAATATTTTCGTATATTTGATGATTATCAGTGGTGTTCTGACTATTTTCTACTAGCGGCTCAATCTCTGAGAGATCTTCACCAAACTCATCTTCTATCATATCTAAACCCAATGGGTCGAAATTGAGCCAGTCATCGCTCGACGATTTCTGCAAGGCATCAGTATCAATATCAGTCACTATGTGGTCTTTTTTTTTAGCCGTGTCTGCTTCACTGATTGTAGTTGAATGCCCGCTGTTGGAGGTGACACCTAGGTTTGCTAGTTCGTCTGCTTTTTCGTTACCAGCATGTCCAGCGTGTCCTTTAACCCAGTGCCAGCTAACATCACGCTGTTGACAGAGCTTATCCAGTTGTTGCCATAGGTCTTTATTGGCGACTGGCTTTTTACTGGCAGTTTTCCAGCCCTTTTTCTTCCAACCTTCAATCCATTCAGTAATGCCTTTTTTGACATAACTGGAGTCGGTCCAAATCTCAAGAGTTTGCTCATGTGGGCTATGGGTCAGGGCTTGTATTGCGCCCATGAGTTCCATGCGATTATTGGTGGTTTCTTTGCCGCCGCCGTATAAATCTTGCGTGCTACCATCACTAAGTATGAGATGTGCTCCCCAGCCGCCAGCGCCAGGATTACCTTTGCAAGCACCATCAGTATAAGCCACAGTCGTATTTATTTTAGCAGCCAATGGATCAATTACGTTATCTTTATGAGTGTTTGGTATTGAATTACGGTTGTCTGACATAAAAGAGTATTGACCTGATAAGTAGTAAGCATAAGGTAGTACTAGAGCATCTCGTTCACGACATTCGAACGATGATGATGGCATTGCGAGTATAGCAAATCTATCATAAATATGGGCAGTCGTGACGCACAAAGTCATAAAACTACTTATGGTAACTTATAACATAATAGTAACGTCTTGGTTTTCTGTTAAAATAGCGAAGCTCGTGAAAATGCCTTGGTTTTTAGTGAAAGAGTTGCATTTGCCACAAATATGCTCAAGGTATTTTTCATATCCGCTATTTGATGGTGTTTTGACAATAATACACTTAATAAACGTTTCTAATGCATGGTTGCAGGATAACCCTATTATGTCCTTACGCTCGAATTTATTTAACAAGAGACTGATGTACCTAATGCTCAGTGTGACTGCTAGTAGCGCGATTTTTCTAAGCGCTTGTAATGATACTAGTCCTCAAGCAGACACCGAAGTTGCAGCAGACTTGTCTGTCTTTGAGGGTTGTTATACGGTGAGCCAAGATGAGCCTGCACAGATCAGGGTCAGCCAACAGGACGGCACTTGGGTGATGCAGATGAAAGAGCCAGTCACTGCTAAGCGTGTCTGGGATAGTCCAGAGCCGTTAGAAGTGATAGAGAGTAGCGATATACCGCAGTTTTTCTCTATCGATCCAGACAATGTCGATGCGGTCATTGGACGTCCTGATCGAGTACTTGTTCTGGCTCATGTTAAACCGGCCTATGCCAATATTGATCCCCTCCTAGACAGTGAATATTTGTCCTATATTTACCGAGGTGCCAATACTATTTACCGTGTGGAATGTGATGAGGTGAATACCGATATTTTAGCTAATCCACATGCTAACCTTATTATCGATAATGTTGATGATAGTATTTAGATAAGCATGGACCATAAACATTATTATTGATCGCCGTTATTTTAATAAACAGTATTTTGTTATCAATAGTCATACCATTAGAGTTAAGCAATATGAATTTTTTCAGTTACGTGGTACTAGGCGGGTTTTCTTACGCAGCGGGTTGGGCGGTAAGAACGTATATACTAGACAAGCAACCTAAGCCTGAGCAGCCTTATAATTTGAAACACCCTGCAATTTTGGCATATTTAGGTGCATTTTTTATTATCATGTTGGTTGTCTCGTGGCTACTTGGTCGCTATGCACTTGGTCATACTGTGATTGATTTACCTTTCATTATTGTCAATAGTCTCGTTGCTACCTTCGTCTACTCGTTTGGTCTTAACCCAGAAAAAGCTAATTATGAAGTGCCTGATTAAAAATTACGACAGATAAATCAGGAAAACGAAAAAGCCACGACCGAAAAGTTAATTCGCGGTCGTGGCTTTTTCGTTACTGCGACTTCTTAATCGCTTTTTTTTATCACCTAAAGCATTGGTATTTACGAAGCTTTCTTAAGGTCAGTACCAGCTTCATCGCTGTTTTCCTCATCAGTACTCATCTTGTCGTCATGAGTTTTGTCAGTATCGTTCTTACCTTCTAACTTATTCTTATCAGCTGATTGTTCTTGCTTCCACTCTTTGTATTTTTGCAGATCTTTTCTGGCCTGCTTTAAACAAAATTTAAGGACGAGTGCATCATCGATATGACCGATAAATGGAATAGAGTCAGGAATCAGGTCAATAGGGTTTAGTACATAGATCGCACCAATAACGCCAGCTGATATTGTCTTGAAAGGGATCTTACGGTAGTCACCTTTGTAATAGTCTTTGACGAGACTCATAAACAGCATTAAATCATCACTAAACGGCTCAAGATAGCCGCTGTCCTCTAACTTCTCTTTAAGCTTGTCTTCTTTGCCTAGTAAGTATTCCAAATTAGAGTCAAGTGACTTGTTTTTATCAGTTTTTTTGTTAAACATAATTATTGCCCTTTGTTTTTGCGATGAATTCATATTTACAGTAACAAATCTAGCCGATCTATATTGTGTGCCTCAGTAGCGAAAAAGTAAATATCGGTAAAGATTAGGCAACCATCAATGCTGAAAAAGCGTCTACAATACGTTGCTACAAGTTTTAAGCAAATAAATCATAAAAATAAAAGCGATAAGGTAGCGGTAAGATATGGGTATTAAGACTCAATCATGGGACGACGATAAAGATAATCACGCAACTAAAACAATATCTGGGCTAAGCCGTCGGCAGTTTTTACGTCGAATTGGCGTGAGTACAGGTACGGCAGTGTTAGCGAGCCAAGGTATTTCTCAAGCGTTTGCGGCCAATCCTGTTGAGTCTGGCAATAGTTGGCAACTGACTAAAGATGATCTGCCAACTTCGTTATTAGATAATCGCGCACTATCACAAACGTCACAGAAACCACTGACGCAGACAGGTTGTATCACGCCTACGATTGAAACGCGACTTTTTGCTAGCTCTAACGTCGGTGGCAGTGGCGAGCGTAATCAGTTGGCATTAGACCGGGTGGCTTGTGCTGGGTTTAAAGTAGAGAATCCTGCTATTACCAATCGACAGTATTTACGCTTTGCGGGAACAGACTCGCAGCGTGCTAGCGATTTTCAAAACCTTGCTACTGGGGCGATAGCTGCGCCAAAGCTGCTGCTAGGTGTGCGTGGTGGTTACGGTGCCATGCGCATATTGCCGATGGTGGACTGGGCGACGCTAGGACGGATTATGAAGGAGCGTGGCACGATACTCGCAGGCTTTAGCGATGTGACGGCTATCCAATGTGCGCTATTGGCAAAAGGGTCAATGAGCTCACTTGCCGCGCCAATGCTCTATAGCGAGTTTGGCAAAACCGCGCCTGATAAAGTCAGCTGTCAGCAGTTTGTTGAAGCACTGACCAATCCCAATCTAACTATCAAAATACAAGATGCTTCGCTAACCAGTCAGCAGCTACCTGCCATATTGACAAAGGGTGAGCCGAAACCATTAACTGGTACGATGTGGGGTGGCAACTTAAGTGTCGTATCAGCGCTGGCAGGCAGTGAGTATTTACCGCGCATCAATGGCGGTATTGTGTTTCTAGAAGATGTCGGCGAGCAGGCGTATCGTATTGAGCGCATGTTATACGACTTATATCTCGCAGGTGTCTTTAAAAACCAACAAGCGATTGTGTTTGGAGCGTTGTCTGGTACGGGCGAGGATAGCTACGATAAACGTTACGATGCTGCCACAGTCATTCGCCAATTACATGAATTAACAGGGTTGCCCATTTATAGTGGTATGCCTTTCGGTCATATCGGCAAAAAATACAGCTTTCCGCTGGGAGCAACTTGCCAGCTTCGACCTAATGCAAATGGTGGCTACCAGTTATCATTTACCGATTACCCAACCATCAAGGCTGATGCTATTCAAGCAGCAAGGTTATGGCAAACTGCTTAAACGCTCAGTACTAATTCTTAACTGCTATTCACTGTCATGACTAAATAGCCAACCGTGAAAACTTATCTTGATACTCTTTAGGCGTCAGCTCTGTCGCGCGTTTAAATAGACGCGTAAATGAGGAAATATCATCATAACCTACTTGATCGGCAAGTGACTTTATTGATACATCGCCCAGTTCAAGTAAACGCTTGGCTTGTTC
>NZ_JBQSVK010000025.1:0-21761 GCF_052376195.1 Psychrobacter sp. AOP7-B1-25 | reverse complement strand
ATTTAATACTTCTAATTATTTTATTAGTGTTTCTAGCACATAAGGAATGAATTGTAAGTAGTGCTACTTCAGCGTTTCTTACGTATGTCAAGTCTTCAGAAAAAGCAGCTAAATTTAGCTTTTTGACAGGTGACTGTCCATTTACTGCTAATTGTATGAGCTCAATCATTAATTCTTGATATTTAGATATTTCGGATAATCCGAACTTTGTTTCAGATTTTATACGTATTTCTCCTTCCAAAAAATCACTCAAATAACCGTCTATAAATTGAGGTCCACAAAGTCTTATCCATTTTTCAAAAGCAGCTTCTAATGTCCACCCGCAACCAGGTGCATTTCTCCCTCTTTCAACTTCGTCCAACATTATTTTTAACTCAAGCATTATTCGTCTTGCTGTTAAATATTCACCAAAGCTTTTATGAGTAAACTCAAAACTTTTATCTCCTTGATTACCATCGAACTCTCTAAAATAGAAAGCCATCAGTAGTCTAACAACGCCCGACTCTGCATCATCTTTAAACTTATCAAAGTAACTTGAGAGACCCACTTCTCTACAGCGTTCCATAATTCTATCAATGCTCGCGGTTCGCCCACTTTCATGCCAAACGACTAATGCGATTTCCTCAAGAATTCTTATAAATTTCTCTTTCTCGATATTATTTATTCCCGTGTGAGTACGGCTACCTGTATATTTGCGCTCATGAACTGATTCTAGTAAATCTGCATATATTTGATTAATATTGGTATCTTTTGTAAAAGCAATGTCTTCTCTTAAATAACTCAATGATAAAAGGTAGTTGAGTAAAGGCTCTTTTGTTATAGTTTCTAAATTTTCAGTTGCTAGTATCGAAGGTAACTTAGCAAAATTCTTACCTTTTAGCTCACCAAATTTATGCCACCATTCATCACGTTGATCCTCTAATAATAAGTTGTTCACGTCGTTAAAATCTTCTCTATCATCTTCATTGATAAAATATGGAAGTAAATGCAAAATAGTTTTCCTCTTCTTCAACTTACTTTGCTGCTGCTGTATAGATAATTCACGACCTGTAACAACTGCCTTCCAATGTAGAGTTTTTTTGTCTTGTAATACTTCTTTTAACTCCTCTATAAAGCCATTAGCCACTTCTTTTGAATTAGACCCTTGCATTGTTAGCTCATCAAGACCATCAAATATGAGAAGTAACTTAGACTCATCTAGTAAGTTATCTGGATTCAGAATATGATGATTATCAAGAAACTTTCTCATAGCATCATGTATATAGTCACTTATTTTGAAACGATGTAAAGGTACAAATAAAATAGGTATATCAGAGCTCTCAGCTAGCTCTGATGCTAAAATTTTAGCAAATGACGACTTACCTGAACCAGGTCCACCACTAATTACTTTTAAGTTATCCTCTGTATCCGCCTGCCTAACCCATTCATTAATTTCTTCGTGGAGATTACAGACTGTTTTGGTGATGTTTTCATTGTGATTGGGTTTAAGAATATTATTGCTTTCAGCTTCTATAATATTTTCATTGATTTTCTCATCGTTACTATCTTCTACTTGTATATAGTAAGCTCGTAGGGGTACATATATTTGCTGAAGCCCAAACGCTTCTTCAAAAACACGCTCACTAACTTGTTGCTGTAACCAATAGCGATATTCTGATGCTTGTTTTTGTAATCTATTTACAGTATTGAACGGTGTATCTAGCTTTTCAACAATTAGCGCATAATAAGCTGAATTCGTACCCCACTCATGGTGTAACGACATCGGAAACTGTGATTTAAACTGGTAAATAAAAGAACTGGCTTGACTATCATTCAGTCCAAGTTGTTGTAGCCAGTTCTTTAAAATCGGCGATAGATCATTTAAAAAAGATAATCGATGCGGGTTGTTAAAAAACTCATTCGTTAATGTAATTTCTATCTCGTTAACTTGGTTAGTAAGTTGCTCACTAACTGTGTTCAGTTGTGACTGTTCAATATTGTTTTCGAATAAATCGTTAAAGTCTGCCATTATCTTAGCAATAGCCTGAGTCAAAGAAGAGACAACAAGTAACCAAGCACGCTCTTCTACTGGAATTTCTTCCAATGAGATTGTTTTGGAAGCACTTGCTACGCCTTTAACTATGCTAGTTAATGCTCCGATAGGGTTTGCAGTAGCAGCTTGAATAGCTGTACCTGCTACAGTAGAAGACGCTTGGATAAAGAAATCTTTTAAATCAAATTTAACATTACGATTGAGGACACTGACAGGTTTTTTTAGAATAATTTCACTCATGCTATCTCTACTTTATAAATAATTGAAATTTCATCAACTTATGACGACTAGTTTAGTATTCTCGACTATAACAACATCACAATCAATCGCAATCAATCGCAATCAATCGCAATCAATCGCAATTTTCGCCAAATTACGCTATGCTATGGCATTGTCAAATTCCACCTATTTTGATCAGTATTAAACAAATCCGTATTAAATAAATCAGTATCAACCAATTTCGAGCCGACTATGAGCAACGCCGTGACAGCAGACCAAACAGAAAACAATTATTATAACCCACAAGCGATAGAAGCCGCGCAGCAAACCAAATGGGCAACTGACAAGCGCTTTGAAGTAAGCAATGAGTCAAGCGACAAGCCAAGTCGTTACATGCTGTCGATGTTCCCTTACCCAAGTGGCAAGCTGCACATGGGGCACGTACGTAACTATACGATTTCTGATGTATTAAGTCGTTATTATCGTCTCAAAGGCTATGAGGTTATGCAGCCAATGGGCTGGGATGGTTTTGGACTGCCAGCGGAAAACGCAGCAATTGCTAATCAAACGCCACCTGCTGCATGGACATTTGCCAATATTGACAGCATGCGTGCGCAGCTTAAATTGCTAGGTCTATCTATTGACTGGTCACGTGAATTTGCCACTTGTAGCCCTGAGTATTATCAGTGGGAGCAGTGGTTATTTTTGCAATTGTACAAAAAAGGCTTAGTCTACAAAAAACTATCGACGGTCAACTGGGATCCTGTTGACAATACCGTTTTGGCGAACGAGCAAGTCATTGATGGCAAAGGCTGGCGTAGTGGTGCTGCGGTCGAAAAGCGCGACATCCCTATGTATTACTTCAACATCACCGATTATGCTGATGAGCTGTTGGATGACTTGGATCAACTAGAAGGTCACTGGCCGTCTGAAGTGCTAACCATGCAGCGCAACTGGATTGGTCGTAGTGCCGGTATGGAAGTCCACTTCCCTTATGAGCTAGCTGGTGAAGAAAACACCTTGGATGTATTCACCACGCGTCCTGATACTTTAATGGGTGTGACTTATGTTGCTGTAGCAGCAGAGCATCCACTTGCACAGTATGCCTCTGAAAAAGATGAAACAGTCGCTCAATTCTGCGCACTTTGCAAAAAAGGCTCAGTAGCTGAAGCTGATTTGGCCAAAGCCGAAAAAATCGGTATGGATACAGGCCTCACTGTAACGCATCCTCTGACTGGTGAAGAAGTGCCAGTTTGGGTTGCTAACTACGTACTGATGAGCTACGGCTCAGGCGCGGTCATGGCGGTACCTGCCCATGATGAGCGCGATTATGAGTTTGCCAATAAGTACAACCTACCGATCAAACAAGTCATCAACACGCCTGACGGCCATTTTGATGAACTAAAAGCAGAGGCGAAAGCAAACAATACGGAAGTCAATCTTGCCTATACTGAGTGCAATACCTTGGTTAACTCCGGTGAGTTTGATGGTCTAGACTTTGAGCAAGCGTTTGATGCAATGCTAGCCAAGCTCGAGCCAAAAGAGCTGGCTAAGAAAAAGATTCAGTATCGTCTACGTGATTGGGGCGTGTCTCGCCAGCGTTATTGGGGCTGCCCTATCCCAATGATTAACTGTGAGCATTGTGGTACTGTGCCAGTTGAAGAGCAAGATTTGCCAGTTGTGTTGCCAACTGACGTCGTGCCTGACGGTCGTGGTAACCCACTTAAAAATCTACCAGAATTTGTAAATACTACTTGTCCTAAATGTGGTAACCCTGCTGAGCGCGAGACTGATACCTTTGACACTTTTGTAGAGTCAAGCTGGTACTACGCACGTTTTGCTAGCCCAAATGACGCGCAAAACATGGTCAATAAGTCTGCTGCCAATAAATGGTTGCCTGTTGATCAATATGTTGGCGGTGTCGAGCATGCGGTGATGCATCTGTTGTATGCGCGTTTCTTCCATAAGCTGATGCGAGACGAGAACTTAGTTACGGGCGACGAGCCATTTGCCAATCTAATGACTCAAGGCATGGTACTGGCTGGTACTTTCTACCGCGTCAACGCGGATGGCAGTACGACCTACTACTTTGCAGAAGATATCGATATTGACTTCAACGAACGCGGTCAACCAATCAAAGCTATCTTAAAATCTGACGGTCAGCCAGTAACGATTGGCAAAATCGAAAAAATGTCTAAGTCAAAAAACAATGGCGTAGACCCACAGCTAACTATTGATAAATATGGTGCTGATACGGTTCGTCTATATACGCTATTTACTGCGCCTGCGGATCAAACGCTTGAATGGTCAGACGATGCACTAAAAGGCCCTTACAACTTTGTGAAAAAAGTATGGCGTATTGCAACCGACCATATGCAAGCGCTCACAGCCGCCAATATCAGCATTGATACGCTTAATAGTGCTACCTTGAACACAGACGGTCTAAGCAAAGAAGCCAAAAACTTACGTCGTAAAACGCACGAAACGATTGCTAAGATTGACAGTGATTTGGGTGACCGTCTGGCATTGAACACGCCAGTATCAAGCCTGATGGAATTGGCTAATGAACTGACTGGCTTTAACGCTAGTAACGAGCAAGAACTGCACGTCAAACACGAAGCGCTGACCAATCTGCTAATTATGCTGTCTGTATATGCACCGCACGTTGGTGAGTATCTGCTTGAGCAGCTAGGTCTTGACACCTTAACCTTAGACTACCCAACCGTAGATGAAAGTGCACTGGTACAGGACATGATCACGATGGTGGTACAGGTCAATGGTAAAATGCGTGGCAAGATGGATGTGACACCAAACAGCGATCCTGAGCAGCTAAAAGAGCAGGCTCGCACCATGGAAAGTGTGGCAAAATTCATCACAGGCGATATTAAAAAAGAAATCGTTGTTCCTAATAAACTAGTTAATATCGTGGTTGCAGGCTAGTCGCCTAGGCTTAGTACTCTAAGCCTTCTTATCATATGAGGATAGCGTTTATGTCATACAAGCATCGAGCTGAGCAGGCGCAATCAATATCGAGCGTACACAGCCTAGCTAATAAAAAGTCCCTTGGCCAAAAGCTCGGAGCAACCTTGCTTGCCACGCTGCCAATGTTCACCGTGGTAGGTGCAGCGGCGGCTCTTAGTGGCTGCGGATTTCAGCTGCGTGGCTACGACTCAGCGATGCTGCTTGATGTCGAAAAAACAGCCGTCATTCTCGAAGACAATCGCACCTCATTCCCGCTGAAATTACCATTAACGCAGCGCCTAAAGACGTTAGGTGTCGATGTTCTTGGTAATATGAGCTTGGAGGAAGTTGCTCGTAATAACCAGCAAACAGGAGCTGAGTCTATTGCCGCTATCGATATCAGCAACGTACGTTTTAAGCGTTACGAGTTGGTTGGGGTATTAACAGAAATTCGCTTGGTACTGTCAGCAGATGTCAGCTATCAAACGCTGGAAAATGGTAAGCCTGTGACACTAAGCAACCCTATTCAGGTCGAGCGAAGCTACCAGTACAACGAAGCATCTGTCAGTACTGACGATCTACAAGGCGATCAGACTCGCGATTGGCTCTATGATACTTTAGCACGCCGTATCACTGATCAATACGTGGCTATCTCACTTCCAAAAGTCGCACCTGCTGCCAAACAATCTGTGCAAATGAATAAAGGTGTAACACCAACTGTTGTCGTTGTACCACAACCGTAATAGTCAGTCATTCTTATTATCAAACGATATCATTTCTAGAAGTATGAATAGCGAAGTCAATAAGGGCATGTACTACTTTAAGTAGACTGAACAAGCTTGACACTGTTGATCATATTTTTGGAACTGGTATTACATGCTCATCAAACGGTGTAACACCACGCTATGCAAGATACCTTCATAAAAGCCTACCCAAAACTACTACAACCTTCCGTTGCAGTAGCGGGATTGTGGCTGGCGCATGGTGATGAGCCTTTACTCAGTCAATGGTTGATAGATGCGCTGCGTCCACACTGGCGCGCACAAAATTACGCAATCAAACGTATAGAGCTAGTTTCCGTCAAAAGCTGGCAAGAAGTACTGTCCGAACTTGGCAGTCAGTCTTTATTCGATGATGCCAGTGCCTTAATCGTGACGGGCAATCATAAACCTGACAAAGCGGTTATCGCTGAGTTGGAACGTTTTGCGGTCGAGGCACAAACTGGAACACACAGTCATAGTGTGTTGTGGCTCACGCCTAAGCAAGACAAGCGCAGCCAGAGCAGCAAATGGTTCGCTCCTTTTGCGCAATATGGCAATGTCATCGATTGCAACCTATATAATGAGCAGCAGCGCCAACAGCTACTACAAATCCAAGCTCAGAAGTTTGGTTTAAGGCTATCTCAAGAAGCGTGGCAGCTTCTGATGTCACACACCGAGCATCATTTGCTAAGTGCCTACCAAACCCTATGGCGGCTTTCTTATCTGTTTGCACCGCAGCTAGTTGCTAATAACACTACTAGTGAAAATAGTGCTAATGACAAGAGTACCGAACAATCTAATAGCTTTTCACAGCCTGCGAATAATGTGGCATTGGATATTGCAGACCTACAAGCAGCGTTGGTCAGCGACGCGCAGTTTAGTGTGTTCGATTTGTCTGATGCGATGCTCGCGGGCAATAGCACGCAGGTTGCCAAAATCATGTTTCAGCTAAAGTCGACCGATGAGCCCACTACTTTAGTGCTCTGGGCTATTAGCAAAGACATGCGTCAAATCATTCAACTTATGGACGGTCAAGACCCTCAAGCATTAGGCATTTGGCGTAGTAAGCAAGGGTTGTACCAACAAGCCTGCCGCCGTCAGTCGAAAGAACAAACGAGCGAATGGCCTGCCCTGCTTTACCGCTGTGACCAAGCTATTAAAGGACTTATACGCCAGCCAGCATGGGAATTATTATTGCAAGCGGCATTGGAGCTCGCAGGTAAGCGTTTATTTGCGATGCGCTAAGACTAGCCTGTCACCACCTTTTATTGTTTCTCTTATTAACAAGTTATCCATATCTTCTCTTACTGATTTATACGTTTTTCTTACTGATTTATACATTTAAATGCTATAAATCTAGATCCTACTACCTTATTTTGTTCTCCTATAATCTCCGTTTTATTGATTTTTAGTAAGTATTTCTTTTCTGTACCTATCCCCATTCCCAGTTGCCTTAACCTTTCGTAAACTAATTTACGTTCCCTTTTATAGGTGAAGTCTCTACTATATCTATACTTGATTTAATTGTAATTGGATTGTTGTCATGCGCAAAATAAGCAAAAAGTCTGCTATCAAATGGGGTGTCATCACCTTAATTATCGTAGCATTAGGGGCTTTGGCCTATAGTTTTTTCAAACCAGAAGACACCACGCCTAACTACCTAACCGCAACTGTTGAAGTTGGTGATATTGAAAATAATGTCATGGCGTCCGGTAAAGTAAAAGCGTTAAACACTGTCGATGTAGGGGCACAGGTATCTGGTGAAGTAAAACGCCTATACGTGGAAGTCGGTGACGAAGTACAACAAGGCGATTTGATTGCGCAGATTGATCAAGTGACTCAGAAGAATAACCTGAGCAACGAACAAGCCAGTCTTGAACAAAGCGAAGCCGCACTACAAAGTGCACAAGCAGAATCGTTAAGCAAACAAGCCAATCTAAAAAGCGCCTATGCCGATCTTGCCAGCCGTCAATCTGAGCTTAAACAAGCACAGTCTGATTTTGCGCGTTTGCAAGGTCTAGTCGCTATCGATGCTATCTCGCAGCAAGAATATGACACTCAAGCGACCAGTGTTGAGACGGCAAAGGCTGCTGTTGCCAATGCACGTGCAGCTATCGATACGGCAAAGGCAGCGATTGCAACGACAGCAGCCAATATCAACAGTCAGCAAGCGGCGTTACGCAAATCACGAACCAATGTGAGTACTGCTGAAGAGGATTTGAGCTATACCACGATTCGCGCACCGATATCAGGTACCGTCGTTTCTATTACCACAGAGCAAGGCACCACCGTCAATGCCAACCAAACAGCGCCGACACTGGTGACGTTAGCAGATTTATCGACCGTGCGTATCAATGCGCAAATCTCCGAAGCTGACGTGATCAATGTCAGTGCTGGGATGCCCGCTTATTTCAACATCATTGGTAATCCAGATCAGCAGTATGATGCGACGTTGACTGCTATCGAGCCTGCCCCAGAACAAATCAGTAGTACCAGCTCAACGGACGCTGCTATCTATTATGTCGGCTACGTAGAAGTACCAAACCCTGATCGCTTATTTCGAATTGATATGACAGCACAGATTTATATCATCGTTAACGAAGCTAAAAATGCCCTGTTAGTACCATCAACAGTGATACAAGAAAGACGATCTAAAGGTAATAAAAAAGGCAAAGCAGCCGCTGGTAAGTTTGTACGTGTATTAAAAGAGGACGGAACTGTAGAAGAGCGTACTGTAGAAGTCGGTATCGATAACCGAGTAAACGCACAAATCTTAAGTGGTGTGAAAGAAGGGGAAGAAATAATCATCAGTGAAGAAAGCGGCAAGCAATCAGGTAGCGGCCGTGTACCTGGCGGACCTCGAAAGTAACTTGTTCTTTGACTATGCTGTCTAAGAAGGGCTTGTTAAAAGTAACAGCCCTTTCATGACAACGATAAGACGCTTATTAGCCTTTATTGAAGACATTGCTATGACTATATCTCAACCTCCTAAACCAGCGACTGTAAATGACTCTGAAGATAGTACGGCTCAAAATTTAGAGTCATACACTTCTGCTAACCATTCAAATGACTCGTCAACTACCAATCTAGGCAAACACTCTGCATCAGGCAAGCCCATTATGGAGCTGTCGGGTATTATTCGAGAGTTCCCAGCTGGTGAGCAAACCATTCGAGTCTTACATGATATCAATCTGACGATTCACCAAGGTGAGATGGTCGCTATCATTGGACAATCAGGCTCTGGTAAGTCCACCTTGATGAATATCTTGGGCTGCTTAGATCAAGCAACTGCGGGTGACTATAAGATTTACGGTCAATCCGCCCGTAAGCTCGATGCCGACCAGCTAGCAGAGTTGCGCCGTGAGCATTTTGGTTTTATTTTTCAGCGCTATCATTTGCTTGGTGATATCAGTGCCAAAGACAACGTCGCCGTCCCTGCCGTGTATGCGGGTATGGATACCGAAGCACGCACCAACCGTGCTGAACAGCTATTAACGGATTTGGGCCTTGGTAATAAGGTCAACAACCGCCCCAATCAGCTCTCTGGTGGACAGCAGCAGCGTGTTTCTGTTGCTCGCGCACTGATGAATGGTGGTGACGTTATTTTGGCAGATGAGCCAACTGGTGCCCTAGACAGTAAGTCTGGCGAAGATGTCATGGCGATTTTGCATAACCTCAGTGCCCAAGGTCACACCATCATCATGGTCACTCATGATCCAAAGCTAGCGGCGCAAGCGGAGCGTGTGATTGAGCTAAAAGATGGCTATGTCATTGCTGACTATCAAACTGAGCATTACAAGCATACAGACAAGAAACCAGAGTCTATCCTTGGTGAACATCGTAAAAGTGCCTTTAGTAGTTTCATAGACCGACTGCTTGAAGCCTTTAAAATGTCATTACTTGCTATGCGCGCGCACAAGATGCGAACGTTATTGACCATGCTCGGCATTATTATCGGTATTGCTGCCGTCGTATCTATCGTAGGTCTTGGACAAGGCTCTCAACAGCAAATCCTCGCCAATATCAGCTCGCTAGGTACTAACACCATTACCGTCAATGACGGCTACCCTAGAGGCGACCCTAGACGCCGTTATAACGATGATAACTTAACGCCTGAAGACGCAGAAGCGGTTGGTAATCAGCCTTATGTTATCAGCGTCAGCCCTCAAGTAAGTGCCAACTCCAGCGTTCGCTATCGCAGTGTACAAGAAGACGCTACCGTCAATGGTATTGGTGAAGACTACTTAACCGTCACTGGTGAGACATTGGCGTTGGGTCAGGGATTTGATGCAAAAAGCATCACACTACGTAGCCAAGATATCATTATCGATGACAATGCCAAACAGACCTTTTTCGCAGATCTTGATAATCCTGTCGGTGAGGTAATATTAGTTGGTAGTGTACCTGGGCGCGTGATTGGCGTCCTCGAAGAGAGCGATGGTGGCTTTGGACCTAGTGTGACAACACCTACTATATATATGCCTTATACAACGGTAATGTCACGGGTCACAGGTAGCACCAATATCGACCGATTTGTGGCGTTGTTAGATGATAGTATTTCTTCTAGCGCCGCAGAGACCGCTATCTCTGACTTGATAGAGAGTCGCCATGGCAAAGATGACTTTGAGCTACGCAATTCAGACTCTATCCGACAAACGATCGAGTCGACGACAGGCACGATGACCCTGCTTATCTCATCAGTCGCGGTCATTTCATTGATAGTTGGCGGTATTGGGGTGATGAATATCATGCTCGTCTCTGTCACCGAGCGCACCAATGAGATTGGTGTACGTATGGCAGTAGGCGCACGTCAGAGCGATATCATGCAGCAGTTCTTGATAGAAGCGGTATTGGTCTGTATTTTAGGGGGCTTATTAGGTATTGGTATGGCCTTTGCCATTGGTGAATTGATCAATCGATTGGGCGGCGATAGCTTTAAAGTAATCTATTCATCAACCTCTATTATTGCTGCCTTTGTTTGTTCGACACTAATTGGCGTGGTATTTGGATTCTTGCCAGCGCGTAATGCTGCCAAGCTAGATCCTGTTGATGCTTTATCTAGAGACTAGTACGTGATTGCTTAGATACGAACTTGGATTATTCAGAGCCTAAAATAGGCTCTAATAGTAAAATTCTGAAAAAATATGACTTTTTTCCTAAGATTTTTACTTTTTTTATAATCTAGGGTTGTATTTCTCATAATAGTATATATAATGTGCTCTCACGTTTAGGGATACAAACACTTTAAACGTTAGGGCTGTTAGCTCAGTTGGTAGAGCAGTTGACTTTTAATCAATTGGTCCCGCGTTCGAGTCGCGGACAGCCCACCATATTTAGTTTAATCTTTGTTGATCGTTCTACCCTATCCGGTAGTAGACCAATAAAGATAAGTTTAAAGGACATCGTTAAGATGTTTAGTTTTAGAAAGTTCTTTAGTTAGAATTTTCTCTTGCAGAGTTAAAAAGCATTGCTTTTTTATATACTCTTCAGGGCTGTTAGCTCAGTTGGTAGAGCAGTTGACTTTTAATCAATTGGTCCCGCGTTCGAGTCGCGGACAGCCCACCATATTTATAAAAGCCCAGTTACTAGTTTAGTAACTGGGCTTTTTTTCGTCTGAACTTTTTAAGTATTATTTCTTAGCTGTTATATACCTCTATTCATTACGCCTACGTTTAAACAGTCGAAAGTTATCTTTTTTGCGCCATAGTAATTTATGCTTGATAGTGTCTTTGATAGTGCGTGGATATTTGGGTGCCTGCGTAATCAAGGTATCAAACGTGACTTGATCTATCGCCAACTCACGACCATGCGCCATCATGACTACAGAAGGTTTTAATGCTTTTATTTTTTGAAGCGATTGAATATAAACCTTAGGGTCATAGACAGGAAAAGGCGCCACAAACTTATGACGCAACTTGATTATTAGATCAGCGGTATATACTTCGCGGCTAGGCAGATGAAACAAAGACAAATCACGGTCTGTATGGCCTGATGTCTCTAATACTTGCCACTCGTCAAAATATGGTACAAGTTCGCCATCGGTGATAGTAATATCTGGTTTTAGAGTTGCCGAGTAATATAAGTTTTTAAATGCGCGTCCTTGACGTCTGGCCACATAATAGGCCAAATTGATATCTACGAAGTGCATCACTCGCCCGCCAATACCGCTATACCACTGCTTTTTTTTGTCCGCTGAGACAATCAGACAGCCAGTCCTTTGTCGGAATTTATGTGCACCGCCCGCATGATCAGGATGCATATGAGTGACCATCACTACTTTTAAGTCAGTGACAGGTCGTTTTAGTGTCGTCTTAATATAGTTGAGTACCATCGGTACATCAGCACGGCAGCAACCATCTAACAGCATTATTTTATTTGGATATACTGCTAAATACGTGCTCTGTATATACCCTTCTAAACGTATAATCTTACATAAGCTCATTTGCAATCCCTGCTTTGTTCATTTATCGCTTCCTGCGATATTTTATTTTGAGACTTTTATTTATCCTTTTCATTTGTAGTTAGTATAACGCCCGTCATAGTAAAAAAAATCGTTTTGAGTGAACGCTTGTGACTATATATGGAGATAAAGTAGTATATAAAGGCAATGTGAGTAGTCACTATTGTTAAACCATGACTAATAAATATATATAATATTACTCATGATAGTTATTCCCTTATCAGTCAAAAGCAAAAACCCAGCACTTAGGCTGGGTTTAGGTAAACACTTAGTATGTTAGATAATTGGTATTTTGGGTAATTAGTATTTTAGATAACCTTTAAGTTACCTATTTATCAAATATGCAAGGTCACGAACCTTTGGTTCACGCTCCCATAAACGAGACTTAGCATTATTAATAAAGGTATCTAGCTCGGCCAATGGCGTCACAAATTCATCTTTTTCAACTGGTAGCTTACTTAGGATAAATTCATCAGTCGCACCGCAATATGCGATGGCTTTACAATGGTTAAAGGCATCATTGAACCAATCTAACGCAGAGCTGTCCATAGCTAGCTTTTTAGCTTGGTCAGGCATGATGACACTGACGACAGCATCAAACATTACTGACGGACCACCAGCGAGACGCTCATCAGCTTGTATGCGTGTGCCATCATCCAACACGACTTCTTTGTTAGGCGCTACAATCTTGACGCTAGCACCTTGCTCTTTTGCCGCGTCTTCGAACTTTTTGACTTCACTGCTATTAGAACCTTCTGCGACTAATATACCAATCATACGACCTTTTAGACTATCAGGCGTTAGACCAATGGTTTGTATTGCTTTTGAGGTTCCCAAATCTTGGACAGGTGCCGCCGCATCTGCTGGCTCTGGTAGCTCCATACCCAGTGCCGTTGCTACGCGGTTGGCCAAGTCTTCATCGATATGAATCAAGTGACCAAGCATACGCGTACGTACATGGGCGGTATCTACTTTACCTAGCTCAAACGCATAGGCCGTTGCGATATGTGCTTGCTCAGTTGCTGTCTGACTACGATAGAACATACGTGGCTGACTATAATGATCTGCAAAGCTCTCGTCACGTACGCGACCTTTTACCCCATCATCTAGCTGCTCATGGAACGATTCAAAACCACGTTTAGTGCTTTCGCGAGGACGAGTTGGATCTAGGCTTTGTGGCTCATACAATGTACGAGTTTTTGGCACTTGCATTTGCATATGGCCGTCTTGCTGATTGTTAGCAAACGGACACTTTGGCGCGTTAATAGGAATCTGAGCGAAGTTTGGTGACCCTAGACGTGATAGCTGCGTGTCTAGATAGCTGAATAGACGACCTTGTAATAATGGGTCATTACTAAAGTCAACGCCAGGTGGTAGGTGCGATGGGCAGAATGCTACCTGCTCAGTCTCTGCAAAGAAGTTATCTGGATAGCGATTCAGTACCATCTTACCCACGACTTTTACGGGCACCAATTCTTCTGGAATTAGCTTAGTCGCATCGAGGTGGTCAAACGGGAATTCGTTGGCTTCTTCTTCGGTAAATAGCTGTACGCCAAACTCCCACTCGGGATAGGCACCATTGTTGATTGATTCAAACAAGTCACGGCGATGATAATCAGGGTCAGCACCTGAGATTTTCACTGCCTCATCCCATGTGGTTGACTGTACGCCTAGTACTGGCTTCCAATGGAAACGTACAAAGGTACTCTTACCTTCTTTATTGATTAAGCGATAACTATGAATACCAAAACCTTCCATCATACGTAGGCTACGCGGTAGACCGCGATCACTCATCAACCAGATTAAGTTGTGCATGGTTTCAGGGCTGAGTGAGACAAAATCCCAAAACGTATCATGAGCAGAGGCTGCTTGCGGGAAACCACGATCTGGCTCTGGTTTGACCGCATGAATTAAATCTGGAAACTTCATCGCATCTTGGATAAAAAAGATTGGCATGTTGTTACCAACGATGTCCCAGTTACCTTCTTCGGTATATATTTTCACAGCAAAGCCGCGCACATCACGTGGCGTATCTTTTGAGCCTTTGTTACCGGCTACTGTTGAAAAACGCGTAAACAGTGGCGTTTGCTTACCTGTCTCAGTCAATACTTTAGCAGTCGTATATTCTTCTAGCGACTCTGTCAGCTCAAAATAACCGTGTGCTGCGCTACCACGAGCATGGACGATACGTTCAGGAATACGCTCATGGTCAAAATGATTGATTTTTTCACGTAATACAAAATCTTCTAATAGCGTAGGCCCACGTGAACCTGCTTTTAGAGAGTTTTGATTATCGGCGATAGCCACACCTTGCTGCGTGGTCAATACTTTGGTGTCGTCGCCTGCGCGTTGGTGGGTTTCGCCACCATTGCCACGTTCAGTATTCATGTTTTTGGCGGGGTCAGTATGATCGATATTATTATTCATAAAAAGTCCTAGCTAATAGATTAAGAGTGCTCTTTTAAGTTACTAAAAAAGTGCCGACACAGGTTTGATATCCTTTGAAATAATGGTGACTTCATTTGTCATTTATTTTTCTGTGTTTTCAGCATTGCCTAATATTAAATTGATACCGCACTAAAATTCGTAAAGGAATAATAGGCTTAGGACTTATACTACCCAAAAAATAAGTCAAATATAGTTGCGTCTATGGTAGACCTTGTTGATATTTGGTTAAGGTCTATAGATGTTATACACCAGAGACTTTAGATGGTCTTGAAGGTGCATAAACGTTAACAATAGAACCTTGTAATGTAGTTATTCTTTAAGGTATTCTTTTATGAAGCACCAGAGACTATCGATAAATAAATTGGCATGGTTTTAGCCTTATATTTATCTGTTTTATATCGTTGATCCCAAATACTTTCGACACAACAACGCCGAGCGCAAGTTATACATTAGTATAGTTAGCAAGGATGACGATGTAGCGGATTTATGTAGATTTGACGATGCGACTATTTTTTATATAACTATAAGGCTACCTACCATGTTACCAACTCTAAACTCCCAAATTAAAAAACCTTATTGCTCATTGCTAGTAGGCGCGTCAATGGGTCTAATGGCACTAACGTTCAGTCAAACAGCTGCGGCTATCACAACCAAAAACGTTACCTATACGGTCGATGATGAGGCCTACGAAGGCTATTATGCTAAAGCCGATGAACCTAATGCGCCTTTTATTTTATTGATTCATGATTGGGATGGGCTAACCGACTATGAGCGTAAACGCGCGGACATGTTGGCAACTGAAGGCTACAATGTCTTAGCAGCAGATATGTTTGGACAAGGCGTACGCCCGACATCTATTGAAGAAAACAAACGCCTAACAGGCGAGCTATATGATGATCGCAGCAAGATGCGCCGTTTACTACAAGGCGCGTTAAATGCAGGACGACTACAAGGCAATGACGTGCGCAAAGGCGTAACCATGGGTTATTGTTTTGGTGGTACGGTTGCTTTAGAGCTTGCACGTTCAGGATTCCCGCAAAAAGCCTTTGTACCTTTTCATGGGGCCTTCGATATTCCAACCGGTCAAAGCTATGACAATACGACAGGAGAAATCTTAGTATTTCACGGATCAGCTGATGAATCTGTCTCTTTAGAGAGCTTTGCGACTTTAGGTAAGACGTTGGAAGCCGCCGAGGTACCGCATGAGATGGTCACTTATAGCGGCGCACCGCACGCCTTTAGTGTCTTTGGTAGTGATCGATATGATGAACGTGCCGACAAGCGCTCTTGGAAACGTTACTTGGACTTTTTAGAAGAAGAGTATAAATAACCTAATAGCGTGAAAATAAGAAAACCCAAACAACCCAAGTAAATTAAAAAACCTAGGTAAGAAACCTAAGTAAAAAGCCACTTCAATCGATCATCTTCTGATCTGACTTGAAGTGGCTTTTGTATTGTAAGCGCTTGAAGTTTTATATTTTTTGAAAGACCAATAATTGATTATTAGCAGGCATTGTATATGTTTTGCTGAGTTGAAGATGATGCTCGCTTGCCAAACTGACAACGTCTTCTTTAGCACGAATCCCGCTATCAGGATTGCCTGCTCTGAGCATCGCATCAAATCGCTGATTGCCCGCACTAGTATAGGCACCATGCTCGTTAAATGGGCCATATACGATCAGCTTTCCACCGATAGGGAACGCATCACCAGCCAATGCAACTAACCGTCTCACCAAAGCCCAACTAATGATATGCAGCGTATTGGCTGTAAATATGGCATCGTAAGGTAAATCTGACTGGCTGTTGCTATTGCTATTGCTATTGCTATTGCTATTGCTATTGCTATTGCTATTGCTATTAAAAGGTATCGCATCCGTACTCAAATCAAACGCCAAAGGAGCATATAGATTAGGCGCAGGATAAGCCTGATGCCAAGCCATTATATGACGATGATTACTAATGACATCGCTCGTTTGCCATTTTAGATGTGATAAATGAGGCGCAAAGTGAACACTATGTTGACCAGTGCCTGACCCAATCTCTAGCAGATGATTAGAGCCTTGCAGCTCAATTTGTAGCACTTCTAAAATAGGCTGTTTATTATTCTCACACGCTTGGGAGCATGACAGTGCAGAGACATCTACTTTATTATTCAAATCACCATTGTGCATTACGGCTCTCTCCAAACTGTCTATGGTGCTTTTGGTAGTGGCAGTGGTAGTGGTAATAATAGTTATAGCAGTTGCACTATCTCCACAAGCATTGCCAAACGGCCCACTGTAAGTGAATACCTGCTAGTAAATACCTGCCTCGACTCCAGCTGCCAATGTCATTGCTAGCGCTTCTACTTGTTCAGTAAAACTATCTTGCCAATCGCCTTGTAATATCAGCGCCTCTTGCACCCATGACCAGCGTAATCCTGTGGTAATGGTTTTGAGCGCAAGCTTAGTGCCCGTACCATCATGCCCTGCCCGAATATATAGTGCAAATGGCATGCCCTGCTTTTCTTCTAGCACTGGATAGTAGCAACGATCAAAGAAATCCTTGGTCAGCCCTGCCATATACGCTAGGTTTTCGGTTGTACCTAGCAGTAACGCATCAGCAGCTAAGACGTCTTCTGGCTGCGTGTCCTGCGGTGATTTCAAGATGACAGTAATATCTATATCAGGATGATTGGCACCATTATAGGCGGCTTGCGCTAATTGCTGAGTATTGGGCGATGGCGCATGAGCCACTATCAGCAGGGTCTTATTAGCCATGTTAGATGTCTATGCCATTATGAAAGACTAAGTTTTGCGTAATAGCAGGATCCAAGCTGTTGCCTACTGGACAGGTCAACGCTGCTTTATAAAATCGTTTTAAGATACTCTCATCCAATACACGTGGAAAATTAACGATAATGTGTATTTCACTCACACGTCTGGGTTTAGTAGCCATAACTTTGGTGATTTCTGCGGTCGTACCTGAGATATCGATATCCATCGCGTCGGCTTTGATACCGATAACCGTTAAGATACAGCTGCCCAGACTGGTGGCTAGCAAATCAGTAGGAGAAAACGCCTCACCCTTGCCGTGATTGTCCGTAGGCGCATCGGTAATGATTTGATTATTGGATTGCAAATGAATGGCGGTGGTGCGTAAATTACCTTGATAAGTTACTTTTGATGTGGTCATTACTTTTCCTTTGATATTTTAGATAATGGTTTTTACATTACATACAGTTATAAAATGTACTAATTACTAAGTGTTGTTACTAAATCATCAAGATCAGAACGAGCAACAACCCCAGTTTGCTCATACCTATCGTTGAAAATATCTTTTACTAAGTTAAAAAACCATTCAGGTGCTTCAGGAGAAACCTTAACACTATTAATAAAATCATTCGATTTGAGCCTAATTAAAGAGCCAGCATCAACTCTATTACTTAAAGGGTCATTGCTGTGATTATATGCTATTAACCTTATTTCATTCTCAAATTTATATGCTTTATGCTTATGAACGAAGGGTGCGAGTTTACTATCAACCTCTAAGCTATAATAATCTGCTCGATGATCTATATACTCAACTTTTTGTATTAGCAGATTTATATCTTTATCTTCTTCTATAGAGTCTAACAGTTGTCCAATGGTGGTGGTAATACATACGGAATTTATATCATTACCGTATATTTTCCACATCGCAATACTTTCAGTATCATCTATATTGGAATGCCAACAGCTCACATCGAACCATTTCTTTTGTGCTTTAATAACATCTTTATATGTTAATTTTTCTGATAGCTTAATGTCTCCAAAAACAGTCGTAAACGACTTATTTTTAGACTTATCTTCATATTCTTTTTGCCTTTGTTGAGCTTCTTCAATACTTTCAAGGGAGTTACAACCTCTCCCGAGGCTTAAAGGTAAACTATTATTTACAAGGTTACTTAATGCCTCTGCGGCACCGCTATAAAAGAAATCATTTATTGTTGTCAATCCTCCTTCTAGTTTATCTTCAAAATTGTCGATTCTACACATAAATAGTTTTTTACTTTCAAGCATATGTAAGAACTTACTTAAATCCATATACCTTTGTATTTTAGTACTTCTATCTAACGTATTTGATATTTTCATAACTCTGACCTAGAAAGATAAAATGAGTTGCTATAGGCAATTTAGTATAATATCACTAATTAATAATCTAAATATGGCGAGTAAACTAACTTTAGCAAGGTTATAAACACTGAAGTTTTAGATAAGGATAGTAACAATAAGCATAAAAAAAGCTCCCAACGGTTAAAGTGGGAACTTTGATAAAGAGTGCTAACGATGACCTACTCTCACATAGGCAAGCCACACTACCATTGGCGCTACGATGTGTCACTTCTGAGTTCGGAGAAAAGTCAGTCTTGACAAGACTTCTAATTATCAAATTAACTATTAGTTTTTGCATCCATTTTTGTCACAAGTAATTTTCTGTGAGCTATTAGCCCAATGGTCAGGATGTAACTTAGTATCAGAACCACAACCAGTACGTCCGCCTTTATTTCCACTATGAATTTCGCTAGTAGGTGTATGTTTGACAGCCATTGCATTTATCCTTTTAAAGTAGAGTAATTAAAACGGTTATGTGCCCTTAGTGAACTTAAGTATAGCCTATAATAAAATATAAATTATATCCAAACTCTAATACTATCAAATACATTCAGATAAACATCTAAAAGACTATTGAAACCGTAACCACTAAATCAACTTCCAAAGAAAATTCCCTGCATAGATAGCCCGTCGAGGATTTGAGTTTGAGTAGAGAGCTGACAATTCGCGTTTTCGCATTAAATGATACTCTGTAACTCTTCTACTTATAACAAAAATGCGACTAATTACTAAACTCTCTTAAAATTTTATCAGCTAAACCTCGCCGAAATGTAAGTCCAATACCCTAACAGCAGTATGAGCAAGCCCCACGATAACGAAAAGCATAGATAATATGACTCGCTATCAAGTGCCACATAAAAATAAATAGCCAGTCCAGTACTCACTAACAAAGAGACTGAATATGCGATGAGTAAAGTAAACAGAGCGGTATTTTCAAATTCGGATAAAACTGGACTATTCTCTGCACAAATATAAAAGAGAAAACCAAGTGAAAAAGCCCCACCAATCGTAATATGCAAAAATGATATTAGAATCAGTGACCAAATCGACATGAATACTTCCTTTATTCGCTTAATGCGTGCTCAAAATATTTAGTGCTAACTATAAAATATTACTATCACTATCGCTTAAACGGTGTCAGGTCTATCTCTTCAAACTCGCATACTGCTTTTACACTAGCGTTTTCACTTAATCGATTTAGATACACTGCCAAATTTTTATAGGCCATAGGCGACTTCTCTAACGGTAACGACCACTCCGCCAACATAAATAAGAAATAATCACATGCCGATAGTTTATCACCAAGCAAAAACGGATTAGACTCTAGCTGATCATCAATGATAGACAAAGCCTCTGCAATGCGCTCATCTTGAGCAGATATGATATTGGGTATATTGCTTTCATCATTGGTGTGACGATGTGGATAATAACGAACCATGAGTTCCGCTTGCAATGTGTTGTTTAAGAATGCCAGCCACTGAAAAAACAACGGGCGTTTAGGGTCGCCAAGTGCAGGTATCAACTCATACTCTGGATATAACTCACAAATATGAATACAAATAGCAGGACTCTCAAAGATTGCCTGCCTATCATCCACCAGCGTTGGAATACGTCCAGCAGGATTCAACCTTAAATAATCAGCTGATTTGTGACTGTTACTCTCTCTTTCAACCAGAACTAACTCATAATCCGCTTGCACATGATGCAGCAAAAAATGTGGCGCTAAACTCGCATTGTTCGGATAATAGTAAAGTTTAAACAAAGCAGACTCCATTCTAAGGCTGATAGAGAGTGATAGTGACTTGCTGTCTGACTGACTGACTGACTGACTGAGAGGTATCTTAAATCAAAGCTCAATCGCTTAATAGAAGCTTACTAGTAGCTTTAACTGTTAAATCTGCTTCTAATAGCAGGTTCATCATTATTGATACTTTTTATCGTCTCAAACCCTTCTTTCGTACCAAAATATAGAGCATCGGTTTTTTTCTCTCTATAAAAACGAAGTTCATCGTCATTACTATCAGTTAGCGTAAACTCATTAAAGAGTTTTTCCCAGTGCGCTTTCTTTTCAGATTCGTTATGATCTGCTTTAAACGTCGGCTTTAAGATATAAGCAAGGTCCTGGTCTTCTTCCGTAGTTAGCAAAGGCAATAACTTTTTATGTGTGGTTAGATATAGACATATTTTCTCGATATCATCTAAAGTTTCTTTGCTATCAGTCAGTTTAATAATTAACATCGGTTTATATCCTCATTTGCTTTTTAACTTGCTGTCATCTAAGCACAGCCAGATACTATTCCATCTGCCACCTATTATCTACCCATACCGCATCATTGTCATCTAAATGAACGTGCCATTCTGCCTCAGCAACCACGAGACGAATCTCAGTCAGACACTCTAACCAATGGTTGATGCTATACATCAGAACATCTACATCTACGCTAACAGGCATCTTTGTAGCACCTGCTAATATTATTTCTGATTCACTATCATCATAAGCATAAAGATCAAAAGACTCCGCGTCTTCTGCATGCTCGAAGCGATCATTATATTTATCAACGATAAGCGTAACAGCTTCTTGCTCCTGCTCAGTCAAAAGCGTCGTTCGCTCAGCCGTATAGTAGAGAGAAACACCCATAACATGCTCCTAAAGGTAAGGATAAGAATAATGATAAATAATATCACACTGGCAATTTTTTACGCACAAAGAAAAGCCCCCGACGCGTGAGCGTTGGGGGCTTTATCTA
>NZ_JBQSVK010000024.1:0-25534 GCF_052376195.1 Psychrobacter sp. AOP7-B1-25 | reverse complement strand
CCTAATGCATTGGTATAGCTTAGGACGCCTTGGGCAGGATCTGGCAAGGTGGTGATGCTGATGCTTGCAATGTCACCATCAAGGTCACTGGCGATCAGCGGGACGGCAATCGCCTCACCCTCTGGTGTGCTAATAGTGGCATCGGTTGCCACAGGCGCATCGTTCACAGGCTCTATATCATTATCACTTCCGTTTGCCGCCGCAATTATACCTACTAAACCTAATCCAGCGGCAGCAGGTATCCACCAAGGAATAGCAGCAGCGTCTATGTAATCTTCACCACCTAAAGCTTGTCCCTCAACATCGCCAATTTCTAGCTGTGTCACATAGTCGTAAGTCTCGCCAGTATCAGGAATATAATAATAGTATTCACCATCTTCAGCGATTCCGATTAAAGCAGCATCTGGATTGTCATAAAAGCCTTCTATAATAAGATCACTTTCTTCTCCCTCTTTTTCAAAAGAGACATGAAGATCATTTTTTATACGCTTAGTAACGATATGGTTAGGGGCACGACCAATAGCAGTATCATGAAACTCGTAATTCACTTTATCCATAGCGGCAATAATGGTCGGCGTACCATTTTTAGTCACTACTTGCACTTGCTCAACCGTCTGCGTCGCATTATTGGTTTTTACTATAATCGTATTCATGTTTTTGCCTTTTATTTTAATTCTATGTTCAATATGCTGGCCAAATTAGCTTATTAACAGGTGACTCCATCCACCAATGAAAACACAACTATCGATTGAGTTCCTCTATCACGGCTACGACTCGACGGTTGAGCTGTCGCCCTTCTACCGTATCGTTGCTAGCTCTTGGCTTCGATGCTCCATAACCAATAATGGTTAAACGTTCATCCCTGATGCTAAACTGCGAGATTAATACTTCTTTGACTGCATCTACTCGGCGTTGTGACAAGTCCTGGTTATAGTCATCACTACCACGATTATCAGTGTGTCCCTCAATAGTAGCGACCGTATTAGGGTACTGAGTCATAAACTCTGCTAACTCAACTATTTTTGAATAATAATCTTGTCGCACTATGGCTTTGTCTGTCTCAAATAATACTTCAAGATCAATGATGACTTTTTCAGTTAATACAGGTGCTTGTTCTACAATGACGCGATCCAATTGCTGGATAGATATTGGTGTATTGCAGTTATTGGGAATAACACGACTAATCTGGTGTGATTGATAACGTTTATTAGTTAATAAAGGTAAAGCAACATCAGAGCCAACCTGTTCTAAAGTACTTTCCCCTTTCTCACTCACGTTAACCTGAAAAAAATAGGTTTGAGCGCCTGTTAGCTCATAATTTTTTTTATCTGCTGATAAGTCGTTATTTTTAAAGCCTGTAGCATGCGCACTTAATTGATTAGTACCAGCACAGGATTCAACGACGGTGTAATTATTTGCATGCAAACTAGTTTGAAACCTGTTATTAATAGCAATATTAGTACTGGTTTGCTCAGTATAGCTATCATCTTTTCGCATAAACACTAAGCGAGCTTTATCAGCTGCCACTTCTGTTTCTAATATAGAATTAACATCAGTATTGACCTGGTTGTTCCATGCCACACCATCAATACGACGACTGTCACCATCATTGTCAATACCAGAAGTCATAGTACAAGAAGACATACCAAATAAAGCCATCGGCAAAATAATAGCAAACATATTCTTTTTTAGTAATATCTTCATAGTCTTATCCTGACTTCTTATTTTATTTAATTAAGCTAAACATAATATACTTTTATATCATAGTACTGAACATCAGTAATCTGTTGCGGACGTTCTATACGCCCTCTGCCATATCTTATCAAAAGAAATGACCAGTGTTTTACTCTTTAAGTATATCTGCTAGCAATCTTGGCATCACGCTTTCTAAAAAATCACCTAATTCTGTATTCATATCTCAAGCTTACTTATTTGATGTTGGGGCACTAGACAAAGGGAGCTATCAGTAAGTTTGCTACTGTTTGCTTTTCTGAAATTTGTGGATTATTTATGACTTCCTGCGACTTATCCATAAGATTACTTTTCTAACTTTTAGTACATTATTGTTCAAATTTCTAAGAGGCTTATCTGTTCTTTTAGTCTCTTAATACTATTGATGTAGAAAAATATAATTTTAGTAAGATTTAGCCACCTATCTTATCTGATAGATAACTAGTAATACACAGCTCATCCTTATCTCGTTATTTGCTTCACAACCTCGTCAAAAATATTTTGACATCAACAGTCATTAAAAATGTCATTATTACATTAGGCTGGCCTTCGATTGCCATAAAATAATCAGGTATATAGCTAGTTTTATTATCATCAAGTTGTTGAACTTATTAATAATAAAATAAGTCAAGTAGTGTGATCTTATCTGATATTTTTATAGCAGCGTTTTTGGTTTCTCTTTGATGTTTTTATAAAAATGAAGGTTGAATAATGTAGTAAAACAATCTAATAATAGGTCTATAAGTTCTAGACATTTATCTAGCAACTTATACCCACTAATATTAGGAAATAAATACAATGACGTATAAAAATGTAACTGTCGCTGGAAGCGGCATCCTAGGCTACCAAATTGCTTTTCAGGCCGCATTTCATGGTTTTAATGTCAGTGTCTATGACATCAATGATGAGGTTTTAGGAAAAGCAAAGTCAAAATTTCAATTGATGTGTAAGGCTTTTCGAAAGGATTTGAGGGCAACTCAAGAGCAGCTGGACAAGGCTTTTGAAAACCTAAGCTATACCTCAGACTTGGCAGAAGCGGTCAAAGATGCTGATCTAATGATTGAAGCGATTCCCGAAATTCCTGAAATCAAAATCGAATTTTATGAAAAACTTGCCAAACTAGCACCAGAGAAAACCATCTTCGCCACCAATACCTCTACCTTACTTCCTAGTCAGTTTGCAGAATCAACGGGACGACCTGCTCAGTTTTTAGCGCTACACTTTGCCAATAAAATTTGGATGCATAATGTCGCTGAAATCATGGGACATCCTGGAACAGATCCTAAAGTATTTGATGAGGTGGTTGCTTTTGCTACTGCCATTGGTATGGTGGCAATGCCGCTGGATAAGGAACAACCCGGCTACATCATGAATAGCCTATTAGCACCATTTATAGATGCAGCTCTGCAATTAGTTGCCAAAGAAGTTGCCGATCCACATACGATAGATAAAACGTGGATGATAGTAACTGGCGCACCGTCAGGTCCATTTGGTATATTGGACACTATCGGTATCAACACTGCCTACAACATCACAAAGATATCTGCTGAAAAAACTCGAAACCCTGCAAGGTTTAAAGCTGCTCAGTATTTAAAAGAGCAGTTGATTGATCAAAATAAACTAGGATTCGCGACTGGTGAAGGATTCTACACTTATCCAAACCCTGCCTTTATGCGTCCTGATTTTTTGAAATGATAGAAAACTGGCTTTAAAACACAAAAGGCCATTCAAGCGTTATATTGCATCGCTTGAATGGCCTTGTTAGTCACGCATTTTATTTAACTAAACGTTTCGATATTAGGGTTTGCTTTCGGCAATAACTATCCAAGTTGTTTTTGTTAACTAGAACAAGAAGTTATATCGCGTCAATGCAATTATCTGAATTGGCACTGCATATTTCCAAGGCATACCGCCCGTACAATAGAACTGGCCATCTTCAAAAGCCACAATATAAGCTGTGAAATCATTACCTATCTGGTCTTCTAGAGCGTTCTCATCACTCTCGTCACTTACAGCACACCATATATTTTGATGACCATCCTCAAGCATTAAGCGAGTCAATTCGCTTCCAACAATTACGACGTCCATGTTGTTACTCCTGATCAATGACAATCATTAGTAAGCTAAGCAAGTGGTTTTGTAACAGCAACTACTTGAGCATCTTCGAACCTGTTGCGTCTATAGTTATAAGACACTGATGGCTAAACAGATGAGCTTACATTTAGATGATACATATATTTTGTCATCTAGAACAAGAGGTTATAGACAAGCGGTAGATTTCCTCACATAGGCTGCAAAAATAATCTATACGCAGAACGTAACAGTCACTTTATTAACATTAGTTATAGCACTGCATCATTATGAGTGAGCTCCACTCTCTTCACTGAGACAGCATACTGCCATAGGTCACCTTTATCACAAACAAACTAGACATTATCAAAGGCGACAATAGGGACTAATAACTCATAGTAACCATTGTCTATAGTTGCGATAGCATAGTCATCACTAATATTACTAACGGCATACCATACGTAGTTACTGACACTTTCCAAGATTGCTTTGGTTAACTCACTGCCTTGCAATTCAGCAATCACCTTCAGGCTCCAATATCTATCAAGTTGATCTATTACTATATAGATAAATTCGGTTTATTCAATATATGTGTATAACTTATACGTTCTTGAAATAGCCCTAACTTACTTCGAGCAGGTTTCTTATCTCTATAATTTATACTTAATCTATTCGGAAGTATGTTTAATTTCATGCCCAACCTACTGTCTTTTCGGTATGACAAACTGACTTTAGTTTTTCCTATAAAACACTGTTTGGTCGATGTGCGTTAACGCTTTACTAACATCTAAGAAATTGACAGCAGGGGTCGGCTTATACTACCCTTTATTACTCATTCACTTTAATAGTCTTACTTCTTAAGTAGTAAGATCGTTCCGGAGTAATCCCATGCAGTGGACCAAACCAGCTTTTCAAGACATCCGTATTGGTTTCGAAGTTACTATGTATTTCGAAGCTCGCTAAAATTTATGAGCACTCAATCCATTAAAAGCCCTAGATGATTAGGGCTTTTATTTTTTGGAAATATTGATTTATGTATATTCACGTTTTAGGCTCAGCTGCTGGTGGTGGTTTCCCGCAGTGGAATTGTAATTGCGATAACTGCCACGGTGTGCGTCAAGGCACGATTCAGGCAAAAACCCGAACCCAATCTTCGATAGCCATATCAGAGAATGGTGTGAATTGGATTTTGTTCAACGCGTCACCTGATATTCGCCAACAATTATTTGAATTCAAGGCAGTACAGCCGGCACGTCAACTGAGAGATACCGGCATCACCAATGTGGTGTTGATGGACAGTCAGCTTGATCATACGACTGGGCTATTGACCCTTCGTGAAGGTTGTCCGATTCCTGTTTGGTGTACTGACATGGTCTATCAAGACCTGACCACAGGATTCCCCCTCTTTAATATGTTGAAGCACTGGAACGGCGGCCTGCAATATCATCAAATCGATCCGAAGGAGGCCTTTAAAATTGAAGGTTTTGACAATTTAGAATTGACACCTTTAGTGATTAGAAGCTCTGCACCGCCCTACTCTCCGCATCGTAATGACCCGCATGATGGCGACAATATTGCTCTGATTGTAAAAGACTTAAAAACACAAAAACAACTCTTCTATGCGCCAGGTCTCGGTAAAATCGACGATCAAGTGATGCAGATCATGAAAGCTTCTGATTGCGTGATGATTGACGGTACGCTATGGACGGACAATGAAATGCAAGAGTGCGGCGTCGGTACAAAAACTGGTCAAGACATGGGGCATCTACATATTAGTGGTGAAGATGGCTCGCTGCATCATCTAGATCAGCTCGATAACGCTCGTAAGGTGCTGATCCATATCAATAATACCAACCCGATATTGAATGAGCAGTCTGAACAAGCTGCGACATTAAAACAACATGGTGTTGAAGTAGCATTTGATGGTATGCAGATTGAGCTTTAAGGCAAAGGTAGCAATCGTAAGGTGAAAACAATGCAAGAAGAAAAAGAAAAAACAGCGTTAAGTCCAGAAGCATTTGAACAAGCGATTATGGATAAGGGTCAGTATTATCATATTTACCACCCTTTTCATATCATGATGCATGAAGGCAAAGCGACGCAGCAGCAGATTCAAGCATGGGTTGCCAACCGTTTTTATTATCAGATCAACATCCCATTGAAAGACGCGGCCATTATGGCAAACTGCCCTGATCAGCGCGTGCGTCAAGAGTGGATTCAACGCATGATTGACCAAGATGGCGTGTATCCTGACGGCGGCGGGCGTGGAGCATGGTTAGGTCTGGCAGAGGCAGTTGGTTTGACTCGTGAGCAGATGATTTCTGAAGAACTTGTGTTACCAGGTGTGCGTTTTGCCGTGGATGCCTATGTAAACTTTGCTCGCCGTACTTCATGGCGAGAAGCCGCCAGTAGCTCATTGACCGAGCTGTTTGCTCCGCAAATTCACCAGTCACGTCTAGAGTCTTGGCCCAAGCACTACCCTTGGATAAAAGAGCAAGGCTATACCTATTTTCGCTCTCGCTTAAGCCAAGCTCGACGCGATGTTGAGCATGGTCTGACCATCACGCTCGACTCGTTCAAAACAGCCGAGCAACAAGAGCGTATGTTAGAAATTCTACAATTTAAACTGGATATTTTGTGGACTATTCTAGACGCCTTGAGCTTAGCTTATGTGCATAATCAAGCCCCTTATCAAAGCGTGACCACCGACAATGTCTGGCATAAAGGATTGTTCAAATGAGTATACCTGATCTAGACAAATCCATCGTACCAGTATGGCGTCACGGTTATCGTTTTCAGTTTGAGCCTGCGCAAAATGCGTATGTCTTACTCTACCCTGAAGGCATGATTAAGCTCAATGACAGTGCCAGTATCATTGGGCAACATATTGACGGTCAAGCGTCCATTGCTGATATTATCCAAAAGGTGCAAGCGATGTTTGGCGATATTCCTGAAATCGAGCAAGATATCATTGAATACATGCTGGTCGCCCAGCGTGAACATTGGATTGATTTAGTATGACTGCACCAATCGGGCTACCGCTATGGCTGCTTGCTGAGCTGACCTATCGCTGTCCCTTACAATGCCCTTATTGCTCAAACCCTATTGATTATGCTCAATATAAAGAAGAGCTAACGACGCAAGAGTGGTTTGATGTGTTTGATCAGGCGCGTCAAATGGGCGCAGTGCAGCTTGGTTTTTCTGGCGGCGAACCACTGGTTCGTCAGGACTTAGAAGAACTGGTCGATTATGCGCACAATCAAGGTTTTTATACTAACTTGATTACATCAGGTATGGGGCTTACTGAAGATAGAATAGCGCGTTTAAAAGAAGCAGGTCTTCAGCATATTCAGATCAGCTTTCAAGCCAGTGATCCAACGGTAAACAATGCCTTGGCAGGTTCAAAACATGCCTTTGAGCAAAAGTATGAGATTTCACGTCTGGTCAAGCAATACGACTATCCGATGGTACTCAATTTCGTGATTCATCGGCAAAACATCGATCAGATTGATCAGATCATTGATCTCTGCTTAGAACTTGAAGCCGACACGGTTGAGCTGGCTATTTGTCAGTTTTATGGTTGGGCGTTTGAAAACATAGAAGGCTTACTACCAACTAAAGCCCAAGTGGTTCGTGCCGAACGCATTACCAATGAATACCGCAAGCAGATTGAAGAACGTGGTATCAAATGCAAACTGATTTTTGTAGTGCCTGATTATTACGAAGAACGCCCAAAACCTTGTATGGATGGCTGGGGCAAAATTTTCTTAACAGTAGCACCAGACGGTACCGCCCTACCTTGCCATGCTGCCAGACAAATGCCAATACAGTTTCCTAATGTACGACATACACCACTGTCAGATATTTGGTATGAGTCTACGAGCTTCAATCAGTTTCGCGGTGATGATTGGATGCCCGACATCTGCCAAAGCTGCCCAGATAAAGAGCGCGATTATGGCGGCTGCCGTTGCCAAGCGTTTATGCTGACTGGGGATGCCAAAAATGCTGATCCTGTCTGTGGCAAGTCGCCTTATCATTACCTGATTGAGGAGGCACGTATCAACAGCGAAACGCCGGTACCTTTTGAAGAATTACGCTTTCGCAATCCAAAGAATTCTAAATCACTGAGTAACAAACAGCTGAATAAAGACAAATTGATTCCTACTCGTATGGTAACAGGTGAAATATGAATACCCAGCCTGTGATATTTGATGGACATAATGATCTGTTGACTCGACTCTGGCTAAGTTCAGCTACCGATCCGGTACATGACTTTATTTGTGGCACGTTACCAGGACATTTGGATTTACAACGTTGCAAAGAAGCAAACTGGATGGGTGGACTATTTTCTATTTTCTTACCGCCCTACGCTTATGTGAAAAACAACCATCCTGACAAACTAGCCAATCCATCAAATTCAGATTTTACTTCGCAGGAAATCGTTGATATTTGCTGTGCCCAATTGAAACTGGCTCAGCAACTACAGGCAAGGTCTAATGGTCAAATTCAGATTTGCACCTCGTTAGAACAAATCAAAGCTTGTCAGCAGAATAAGCAACTGGCCATCGTGTTACACCTTGAAGGTGCTGAGTTTTTAGCGATCCAGCCTGACTTGCTGGATGTGTTTTATGAGGCAGGACTCAGAAGCATCGGCCCACTATGGAATAGAAAGAGCCTCTTCGGTGATGGCTTGAACGCCTCCTTCCCTCATTCTCCGGATACAGGCTCTGGTCTAACCTGCGAAGGCAAAGACCTTATCTTGGTATGTCGTGATAAGCAGATGCTAATTGATGTGTCGCATATGAATGAACGCGCGTTTTGGGATACGCTAGAGATTGCCGACCAGCCTATTGTTGCGACACATTCCAATTCACATGCTCTCTGTCAGCAAGCACGCAACCTAACCGATCGCCAGTTGGCTGCTATTAAACAAAGCGATGGTATGGTTGGGGTGAATTTTGACGTGGCGTTTCTCCGTGCAGATGGGCAACGTAATACGCAAACTTCACTTGATGTGATTGTTGACCATCTTGACTACCTGATTAACCATATAGGTGAAGATCATGTTGGTTTTGGTTCTGATTTTGATGGTTGCCTACTACCTGATGAGCTATCTGATATCAGTCAACTCTCTATACTAATTGAGCGGATGCAACAACGTCATTTCTCAAATCAACTGATTGAAAAGGTGACGTCAAAAAACTGGTTTACTGTGCTTGATAAAATATGGCAATAGTTAAAAAAATTATCAAGCAATCATGGTCTAGGAATTGCTGTTCTTCTTATCTAATTAAACACGTCTCATGCAAAACACTTGAATGTGAACTATCTTGAAACTAACCAAACAGAATAAAAATCAGTTTTCGTTTTACCTTAACGCTTGCTCTACCCGTTTAATCAAATACTCTTTGACCGCATTAAATAGCGGATCGATTAGTCGCCGTTCTGGACAAATCAAATACAGCGGATAGTTGGCCACTTGCCAGCCGTTCAACTCCACCTCGACAAGTCTCCCTGCCTTTAAATCACCGGCTATATCCAAGTGAGATTTTAGTGCGATTCCTTTACCCGCTACTGCCCAGCGGCGCACAACATCACCATCTTTACTTCGACGGTTACCAGCCACCGCCACACGCTTAGTTTTACCCTCTTTTTCAAAGGTCCACTCGCTCAGATATTTCTCATCATGTCCTAAACACAAACAGTTATACTTCAATAAATCTTCCGGCATTTTTGGGATACCGATACCCTTATCAATCTTGCTCAAATACCCCTTTGACGCACACAGTACAGGGCGATTATTCAATACAATAGGTAATGCGACCAGTGAAGAATCTTTGGGCGCACCATAACGTAGTGCCAAATCAATCTGCTGACCGTATAAATCCACATAGCTGTCTGACATATGTAGCTGCACAGTCACTTTTGGGTGAAGGTCTATAAAATCATCCAGCCAAGGCAAAATTAAGTTTCGACCCAAATCTGATGACGCCGACAGCCGGATTGTGCCCGTCAGCTCAGCATCATTGTCGTGCAGTCCTGCATAAGCATTGTCTAAAATAGCCACTGCATCTCGGCAATGCTTTAAATATTGCTCACCCTTGCTAGTTAACCGCAGCCTACGAGTAGAGCGAACAAACAATACCGTCTCAACCTCGGCTTCTAGTCGCTTGATCGCTGCACTCACCACTGCAGGCGACAGATCTAAGTGCCGAGCACAGGCAGATAGGCTACCCAAGCGAGCGGTCTCAATAAAAATATGTAAATCCTGCAAATTCTTCATCGTAATGCCTTCGTTTATTTAACGTCTAACTTAGCAACCACTATCGATTGCTGTGACTAGCCTCATCATTATATAAATATCATTGAAACTATTTCTCTAAACCTGTTGATTATCAAAAACATTAACTATAGTAGCATGCACCTATTGCGCCGTTATCTGCAAGCAATCGCAGACGCTAACATTCCCATACATCCTCCTTATGGTATCGCATTGAACACTAATGGGGCCATGTTAGATGCGCGCTCGCTAGATTTCGCGTCTTTTTAAGATGAGCTTATGTGTTTAATGGATTTATCAATTGATAAAGCACCTTCACTATACGTCCTAATATAGTTAATAAATAACCTTTAAGCAGATTGAAAATGCCATATTATCAAAATAATATTTAAAGTGTTTACTCTTGTAGCTAGTGGTTCTGATGTATGAACTTTACTATTATGAGTCATCGCTAGGACGAGCCGATCATTCAACTTAACTATTAACGAATAAGGATTGAGTGGCACCGTTTGTTAAATCCATTTGTATTACCAGCTGACTAAAAAACTAAAACTTACTCTATTTAAGGACAATCATGAAAACCATTAATGAAGCATTAAACTGGCGTTACAGCACCAAAGTATTTGATGCTAGCAAAAAGATATCTGCTGAAGATTTTGAGCAGATCAAAGATATTCTACAAATGAGTCCATCAAGTACCAATATTCAACCTTGGAGCTTTGTCATTGCAGATGATGAAGCAGGAAAAGCGCGCATTGCCAAAAGTACGCAAGGCGCCTTTCATTTTAATACACCTAAAGTCTTAGATGCCTCACACGTAGTGGTTTTCTGTACTCGTATTCATGCCGACGATGAATACATGCAAGCGGTTTTAGAAAAAGAAGATCAAGATGGTCGCTATGCGCAACCAGAGTTTAAAACGCAGATGCATCAAGCACGCCAATTATTTTTAGACATTCATCGTTACGATGTGAAAGATGAACCACATTGGCTTGCTAAACAGGTATATCTAAATATAGGCGCGGTATTATTGGGTAGTGCTCTTTTAGGTATTGATACCGTTCCTATGGAGGGGGTTGATTTACAGGCGCTTGATACAGAGTTCGACTTACGTAGCAAAGGATATTCTGCCGTAGCAGTGGTATCGTTTGGCTACCGCAGCGATGAAGATTTCAATGCCGAAATACCTAAGTCACGCTTGAATGAAGAGACTATTTTTATTAAAGCTTAGGCCACTGTCAAACGAAGTCCAAACATTATCAAATGGTCAATAAGCATAATTGCAACGTTGCTATTGGCCGTTTGAGTTTCTGACGTTTTTTAATAATATTGCTTATTAATCTACTATGTTGTTTTTAAAGTAAATATAAAGAATGACTGGAGCCGACGATGAATTTGGCAAACAATAAAAAGATTGCTATCGCGTTCTATAAGACCGCTTACGAGGGTAATCCACAAAAAGCCGTCGCTGATTATGTGGGCGATGATTATATTCAACACAATCCTGCTGTAGCCAATGGTAAAGCAGGATTTATTGATTACTTTGAACAGATGCAAACACAGTATCCGAATAAATCAATTGAGTTTGTACGTTGTATCGCTGAAGATGACTTAGTCTCATTGCATACTCATCAAGTCTGGCATAACGAAAACCAAACCATCGATGAGTTCGTGACGATGGATTTCTTTCGATTTGATAATAGTGGGAAAATTGTTGAGCATTGGGATTCTATCCAGCAAATACCCAAAGATTCTGCTAATCATCAAACCATGTATTAGTTCATACCTACCTATACGGGTAAAACGCTACATTTGGCTCAACAAACATGATAGCTATTGAACGATAATAAACTTTTATTTTAATAAGTTTATAAAGACAATCATCAATGACGACCAAAAAATATAATCCAAAAGCTCTATAGGGCTGTTCTTTTATATTTAATAGACTCAAGCGTGGCCAGCCAAATCAAAGGTAAAACAATCAGAGCCGAACCTATTAAAAGACTGATATCTGGTATTTCATCAAACCATACGATGCCGATAACCACTGCTCCTAGCAGACCTGTATATTCTGCACTAGATATTTTATGTGCTTCAACCGCTCGGTAGACCAGTACACAGATACCCGCATAGATCAAAATAAACAAATTTGAGCCTGCTGCTATCCATAGCGCGTACCAGCTCAAAGGAGCATTTTCCCAAATAGCCAAACAAAGCCCTAATGGTATTCCTACTAAATTGGTCAAAAACAGGGTCTGAGCGACTGTATGATTCGAAGGTAATTTACGAACCAGCAAATTGTTTGTCGCCATGGTTAAGGCTACGATCAACGCAAATATAGCACCCATATTGATCTGTGTCGGCTTTACCACGACAAGAATACCTATGAAGCCTAGTATTGCCACAATGATACTTGGTGCTGTGAGTCTGTCTTTATAAAATAGAAACCCCAGCGGCAACATCAGTAAAGGCGCAGTATAAAAAATAGCATTGACCGTCGCTAGTGGTAGTGCTTGGATAGATAGCACCATGAATACCGCACCAAACAACCAAATGTGACCACGTACAAAATGCCATTTCACATTACTCAGTAGCTTGGCCTTTTGATTGACTAAACAAAACGGTAACAGCATAAGAACTGCGGTCAGCTGACGCAATAGCACAAACTGATAGACGGCTGAGCTATCTGGCAACTCTTTTATCAGGGCATCTGAAAGGACTGCAATCATGTTTCCTGCAACCAATAGAATCATTGCAAACCCAACACTCATCTTTGGCATTGTCATCCTTACGTCTATCTCAAAATACATAAAACTCTAAATTAAACCATTTGATCTAATGGTCAGACGAAATAGTATATTCGCGTATGCTCATGACGTATAATGATAAAAAAACGTTTAGTATTAGTTAAAATCATAATGAAACTCCCCCCATTACGTGCCATACAATGCTTTGAATCTGTCGCAAGGCTCAATAGTTTTTCTAAAGCAGCAGAAAGCCTCAATGTGACGCAAAGTGCCGTGAGTCACCAGGTTCGAACGCTTGAAGTATATCTTGGTGAAGCCTTGTTTTATAGGCAGGGCCGAACCCTTTCTTTAACAGATATAGGTGCTCGCTATTTCACAGAAGTAAATCAATCGCTGACGGCTCTATCCAATACCAGTCAAGCCATTCGCCATGATAAGCCTGGGCATATTCGCCTAGCACTGTATAGCTCAGTGGCTGTCAATTGGCTAATCCCTCGGTTAGAAGACTTCCGTGAACAGCATCCAGCGATTGAACTGACCTTAAATATGGTGACGGACCAAGACGACTATAATGAGCAATGTTCGGATTGCTTTATTACCGTCAATCCACCGAAACGCAATGTAGTCAGCAAGCTTTTATTCGCTGAAAAGCTATTTCCCGTCTGTGGTCAAAAGCTTTGGGCAGAAATAAAGGATCAGCCGTTGCCTGAGGCGTTATGGCAACACCCCATACTGTCCGTAAAATATTCTGACAAAAGTGAAGGCACGGCTAATGATTGGCTAAAATGGTGTAAAGCAGGCGGGTTTGAGCTGCCAAGCGATGTAAAGATTAATCAATTCAGCCATGTACTGCTTGCCGCACAGGCTGCACGTTATAACTTAGGTATTACGCTTACCGACAACTATATGATGCTAGAACAAACACATCAGCAAAATCTTGTCAAAATCCCAATGCATGAATTACTCACCGGCGACAGTTTCTATTTTTTTTATAATGATTTAAAGTCAAACCAACCAGACATCATTAAATTGAGTCGTTGGTTAGAGTCACAATGTCTTTAAAAGTGTTTTAAATAAGTGTTTCTAAAGACCGTCATTAACGAATATTACCTATAATTGCGACCAATAAGCACTATGAAAGTATCAACCCCCTACGATAAAGAGCAAGACCTATGCAAATAATCCTCAATCAAATGGATATTACCGATTATCAAGTAACGGTAAATGCTGCTGCGATATTAAAATCAATCCATGATCATCAAGTTTGCGATGGCTTTATGATTTTTCCAGAACTTGCTTTGACTGGCTTTCCGACGCTAGACAATATTGAAGCGTTATACCATCAATCAACAGAGCACTTTCACAGCATAGTGGAAGCAAGCCAAAATACAGATTCAACCATCATTATTGGACATATTGACGAACAGGATCAACTTTTCTATAACGCATGTTCTTTTATAAAAAACGGAGACACTATTCATAAGCACCGAAAGTCAAAACTCTGGCTTGATGATATTGGGGTATTTACAAGTGGACAAGACTTATCAGTGGTTAGCATTAATGATGTCGTTTGCGGTGCTCAGATATGTTTTGAGTTAGAGTTTCCAGAAGGCTCAAGAGCACTGGCAAAAAAAGGCGCACAGATCATATTTATGCCAAACGGCAATATGTCTCCCTATGCAAACACCCACTATATCTTGACTCAAGCTAGGGCTATAGAGAACCAATGTTTTGTGATTACCTGCAATGGTGTCGGCGTCGGTCATGGCGGTGAGTTTGTAGGAGAGAGTCTAATCGTCTCTCCTACAGGAAGCATCATAAAAAAACTTGGTTCGACGCAAGAAATAGCAGTGGTGGACATCGATTTAACAGACATAGAACACTCTAAGAAAAACTACCGCTATATAGACTTAGCTTGATTCAACCATAGAGTTTAATGATTAAACTGAGTGGCAAGGTTGTTTTCTAGAGAAACCACAGTGAAGAAACATCACGGTTACGTATCGCGGCTGCTGTCTGGTGGCTTGAGAGCCGATGGATTATCGTTGAGCTAGTACAGCGCAGTCTATATATCCTATGACTTACTATGCTCAGTCTCTCAAAGCATCTTCAACAAAGCTCAAACGATCTTGACCAAAGAACATCTCATCATTTACGAAGAAGCTTGGTGCTCCAAATACGCCTCGTGCTACTGCTTCTTCAGTACTAGATTTTAAACGCGCCTTGACCTCAGACTCACTAATACGCGCCATAAAATCAGTCGCATCAATGCCTATTTTCGACAAAACCTCAGCCACAACTTCTGGTGATTCCATATTTAATTTTTCAGCCCATAGCCCATTAAAGACAGCTGATAAATAACTCTCAAATTTGGGTGTCCCCAAATAAGCGGTAACACCGCGCATAAGCTGCATCGTATTCACTGGAAAAAATGGATTGAAGCGAAATGGTACGTCATAGATAGCTGAAAAACGCTTAAGGTCTTTGAGCATATAAGCGCCTTTAGCAGGTACGGCAGCCGGTGAGGTATTACCAACGGCTTGAAACACTGCACCAAGTAACATAGGTCGCCAAACGATCTCAGCATTGTGACGCTGTGCGATACTCGCTAATTGTGTCCATGCCAAATAACTGGCTGGGCTGCCCACATCAAAGAAAAACTCTACTTATTTACTCATCTTTGAATTCCTTGCAATTTATACTAAACATCCATTAAAAGTTTTGACAGTTATTAATGGGGTAGGATTAAAAAGTCTCCATCCATGGGCGTAAATCCAGCTCATGTGTCCAGCTATCTCTTGGCTGACAGTGCAACTGCCAGTACTGCTCAGCGATATGATCTGGATTTAAGATACCGTCTTGGTCTTTTAGCTCATAGCGCTCAGGAAAGTTGTCACGAATAAAATCAGTATCAATGGCACCATCAATGATAGGGTGTGCGACATGTATACCTTTGGGTCCCAACTCGCGCGCCATGCTTTGTGCCAATGCCCGCAGAGCAAACTTAGCACTAGCAAAAGCCGAAAAACCTTTACTACCGCGTAAAGACGCTGTTGCACCCGTAAAGATAATTGTCCCTCTCTCACGTGGAATCATAACTTTTGCCGCTTCTCTACCGGTTAAAAAACCAGCCAAAGCACCCATTTCCCACACTTTTCGATAGACCCTTTCTGTCGTATCTACGATGGAGAAATGAACGTTTGTACCGATGTTAAATACCACTACTTCAATCGGCCCAATGTCTTTTTCAATATGAGCAAACAGCTCAACCATCTCTTGCTCGACACGTGCATCACAACCGAATGGCTTGACCACTCCCCCAGCCGCTTCGATATCACTAACTAATGCCTCTAGCTTTTTAACAGTCCTTCTGGTCACGCATAACGTAAAACCTTCTCGCGCAAAGCGTTTGGCAACAGCACTGCCAGTGGCGTCACCTGCGCCAATTACAACTGCTACGGGTGCTCTGTTCATGTCTATTTCCTTATAGGTTACTTTTTAGAGCTAGCAAAAAACATAGCTTTGTTTGTGGACCCTGTCAAGCTAACCTATAGCTTAGAAATAAAAGAGATGACCTATGCGCTGGTATGAACTGGGCCAATAATCTTGCTCGGTAGCTCAAACTTTGACAGTCATTAGTAATTGTTGGACGCTTATGGTTTGACGCGATTGTTTTTTGGAAGTCGAACGATTCGACATATTTGAGCAACGCTTAGGTATTACAAGCCATGTCTTATATGACTATCTTCGTAAGTTGGTTGCATAGGATATTCCAAAAAGTCGCTGATCAGTAGTGGCCACTACGTGAGAAATACAGACTGACAGAGTACGCTGAACCCATTACTACACATGATATTGAGGTTAAATTAGAACCAAAATCTAGGTGTCTATGGGTACGGTGGCGGATTTTTTCGATTAACTAGCGGCAATCGTTTCGGTAGTGATCTTCAATTACTCATCCTATTATTAGCAGCATAATATAGATCAAACCTATGAAATGGCTGTCATTTCAGTGACAATAAATTCATCGACCATATCATCTGTTACTTGTACATAGTTTTGAAAATGTGGGCTTTGTACATGTTGCTGAAGACAGTCATTGTTTTCCCAAATCTCATAAACAACGAAACCGTTACTATTTGCATTTTCTTGATGTAAGTCGTATTGGATACAGCCTTTATCATCTTGTGATGCTGCTGTCAGTTTAAGCAGCTCAGTTTTCACTTGCTCAACGTGCTCAGATTTGGCTTTGATAGTAGCGACGATGGTAAGTGGTTTGTTTGCTTGCGTGCTCATCTATTTTTCCTATGTTTATATATTATCATTGATTTAAATAGGTCCAACATGTCTTCTAAAAGCATCACACTGGACCTATCAACCTAAACGGCGTTATATGTTATGCAGACCAGTCTTCTAATACAATCTTGCCATGTGCTTGCTGATTTTCTAGCATTTGATGCGCACTACGTAGATGTTCAGCGGTGATCGTACCAAGATTGTGAGCGACCGTGGTTTTGATCTCGCCTGCATCAATCAATTTTGCCACTGCATTTAATAAATGGTGCTGTTCAATCATGTCTGGCGTGTTGAACATTGAGCGTGCAAACATAAACTCCCAATGCAGGCTTAAACTTTTAGTTTTAAGAGGGTTGGCATCTAGTGATTTTGGATCATCAATCAGTCCAAGCTTACCCTGCGGCTTTAGACATTTAATAATCTCTTCGTAATGATCTTCGGTGTTATTGAGACTCACCACGTAGTCTACTTCAGCAATACCTGTTTTTTGTAGTTCATCAGACAATGGGTTGCGGTGATTGATAACATGATCAGCACCCAAATCTTTGAGCCATTGCACGCTTTCATCTCTTGAAGCCGTACCGATAATCGTGGCAGAGGTTCTTGTTTTTAATAACTGAGTTAGGATAGATCCAACGCCACCCGCTGCGCCAATGACCAATACTGAAACGTCATCAGCGTTTTCGTTACTACTGCTGTCGTTTGCCGTACTATCAGAGACAGGTACTAGTAAACGGTCAAATAGCATCTCCCAAGCTGTAATCGTTGTAAGCGGTAATGCTGCTGCCTCAGCGAAAGACAAAGAGGCTGGCATGTGTCCAACGATACGCTCATCGACCAACTGATATTCCGCATTGCTGCCTAAACGGGTTAAATCTCCAGCATAATAGACCTTATCGCCTACTGAGAATAAACTAACGTCTTCACCGACAGCCGTCACCGTACCAGCCGCATCCCACCCGATAACCGCATACTCGCCCTCTTCGGCAGGTCTCCCTTGACGGATTTTGTAATCTACTGGATTGACTGATATGGCTTTTACTTCTACGAGAATATCGCGGCCTGAAGCAACTGGCTTATCAAGGGTAATGTCTTGTAGCGACTGTTCGTTATCGATAGGCAGGTTATTTTGATAACCAATGGCTTTAATAGTTTGCATAATATTTTGTCCTGTTTCTAATGAGAAATTTTTAATAATAAAATTTTTGAGAATATAGTTGGTAGTGTTCCGATTGCTTGCAATTAACTAATACTGCTAAACATAGGTCTTAGGCAAGAACTGACTGCAATACTGTTTGAGTCTGCTGCTCAAGCTCTGCAATGGCTGCTTTGTTTAAAGCATCAACATGTGGCTGACCAAACTCTCCTCTTGCATCACCATGTGCGCCATCTTTTATATCGTTATCAAAGTATCTACCAGTGTCATCAGCGAACTCATCCGAGATGGCCAATGCAGTTAGGATATTTGCGCCCTTGTCTGCTGATGACCAATACTGACCATAAGCCTCATCGACCATTTTTGTATTCAGCAGCGAACCTGGGTTGACAGCAATGACATTGATATCGTCGCTAGCAACTGTATCCGCTAACGCCATACTCCACATCGTGAGTGCCAGCTTACTTTGGGCATAGGCGGCTTTATCATCGAGGCGGGTCTGGCCTGCAAACGCTTTATATGATATTGGTGCTTGCGCAGCTGAGCTTAAATTCACGATACGCGCTTGACCAGATTGCTTTAGCAAAGGTAATAAAGCATTGGTCAACTCATAAGGCGCTAGATAATTAACCACGAAACGTACATCCAAATCGTCTTTAGTCATTGCTGATGCCGTGGTATAAATCCCTGCGTTATTTATGAGCACATCAAGTGTTGGCAGTTTTTCATTGACGTCTGCTGCCATCTTTAGCACATCTGTTAAATCAGAAAAGTCAGCCACAAACCCATAAATATTATCTATTGCTGCGCCTGTCGCGACTGCTTGGACTTCTGCAATGACACAAGCAAGTTTGTCAGCATCGCGGCCATGCAAATACACTTGGTGCCCAGCTTCTGCCAGTTTTAAAGCTGCCAATTTGCCAATGCCATCAGTGCTGCCAGTGATTAGAATCGTCTTAGTTGTATTCAGAGTCATAAACCGTCCTTATTTTTTGAATTATTTTTTCAGTTTTGGTTACCTGTTCTATTTTATCTATCATAATTGCGCCCATTGTAATGAAAGTGTTGTGCTTCAAACAGTAGCTATCACCTAAAACACTTTCAATGTAATTTTGAAAATAAGTGATTTTTAAAGAGTTGTTTAAATGACTAATGGTTATATTAAAGTTAAGGGATATTAGCAAAGTAACTCTATTTATTTGTAGAACTCTCAATTTGATCGCGTTGTGGTCAGACACTAGGTAGTATTATCTGATACGATAATGCACTAAAAGCTCGTCTAGATAGTGGTGTTGAAATAAAAGAAGCGCGGCTCATTAAAGCTGCTCATTAAAGTCGGTTTAGAGAGCAGTCAAACTGACTGTCTAACTATTTTGCTTAATGGATAGATCCAAACCTCATGAGAAATGAGATGTATGGGTGAACAAGACAGGCGCTACCAATGGGTTCGGTGGATATATCGCTTATATTCCCGCAAAAAAATCTGGCATTGTTATTTTGGCAAATAATAACTACCCCAACGCAGAGAGGGTCAAAGCGGCTTATACCATCCTGCAAAGTGCGATGGCGAATCGAAGTAGAAGAAAATATCGCCCTGTCTCTAGTGACATTCACCTTTTTTAAACCAATACAATGCATGCAAAAAAGCCCTTTATACTGATATAAAGGGCTTTTTTTCTGAAGTTAAGATCGTTAGTTTGTACTATTTTTCAAACTCTTTAAAATCTGCTTTACGAATTTTGGCGTGAATGCCTTTGGTCTTATCCACGACCTGAGATACTTCAAAATCAGTCGCTGCACTTAGGTAAGCATAAGCAATCGCCTCATCAATACCATACTCTTGATTCAAGAAACGAATCGCTTCACGAGTAGACTTCTTCATCGCTTCATCTAAATCTTCATCCAACCCTGGCGTGATCCAAAATTCAGCATTCTCTGCCAAAGGTTGCACAATTTCTTTACCTGGAATCTTATCCTTACCTGCTTTTAGCAGTGTAAATTTAAAAGTGGCGCGAGCAGATGCTTCGAGAGCAGTCAATGCAACCTCACCATCACCTTGGGCAAAGTGGCTGTCACCTGTATAGAACAGCGCACCTGCTACCTGTACTGGATAATAAACCGTCGCACCTGCACCCAATTCATTGATATCAATATTGCCGCCATACATAGCAGGTGGAACTGAATGTACTCGCTCCGAGGTATTTGCTGCGACACCCATTAGACCCATAAATGGACTGAGTGGAAAACGTATAGACTGACCAGAATCTGTTTTTAGGATACCTTCGTATTCACCTTTGGCGTTCTTCTCTATAGGAGTAAATACGGAGACATTACCGTAACGTTCAGGGTGAGCGGCAGACGCATTGTCTTGTTTTACTTTTTTAGGAAACTCGCCTGCCAATGCGCCTTTGCCATGACGATTAGAGATGACACCATACGGTACGCGCGGCTCAACGTTGATGACTTCTACTTTTAGAATATCACCTGGTTGCGCTCCTTTGATTTCGATAGGGCCTGTTACGATATGAGGGCCATCTTCATCAAAATCATGTTCTAACTCTGATTTTGTTATTGTTTTTGCTTCCTCTAAAATAAAGTCGTCTTTGACCCCTTTTGACTTAAAGTATTTTTCTGCATCACGACCCTGATCTTCGAGCAAACCTTCGTGTGAGACCGTATCAAAAGTCACCACACTACCTGAAGCAACCGACATAACGGGGCTAGCGTCTCTATTAGGTAAATATCCCCATGTTATGGTATCTAAAGTAGAAGGTACGTAGTAATTGCCTTTGTATTCGCCGCTACTCAGTTGAGTAGGTTCATCTGCTATTTGCTTAAGAACCGTAAAGTCTTCTGCTTGGGATACTGATATACCAAATGCGCTTAGAGTAAACAGTGAAAGGATGGTTTTTTTGAACATAGAACATACCCTCTTTAGTTAAAGCATGACAATATTGTCATACCTGTATAAGGGCAAGTTCTATGCCACGGAAAAAACGATTTTTTCTACTAAACTCAGTGGCAAAAGCACTATATTGATACAATTTTTGCTTTATCGTGGTGCCTCAGTATAAAAAGAGCGTTGTTTTAGAGCATAGCGTTGCATACAGAGGTATTAAATTAAAAGATATTGAATGAAAATATAATGAGAAGAAAACTGTATTTTCAGTCTTGCTTTAAGTGACACTACGCATATTGGTGTTCGAACGACGACCAATTCTCAATATGGGCTGGCTGACAAATAAGACAATCACACCAACCAATGAAAACAAACCGAAGGTGTAGAACGCAGTAGCAACACCATATCGATCAACAATCAAACCAGTAAAGATGACCGGTACACTAAGCCCTATATATGCCATCAGAAAATATCCGGCACTGGCACGTGCCTGCTCAGTACCAGCCGAGCATGCGACTCCTAGCATACCTCCTAAATAGGCAAATCCATAACAACTACTGCTCGCCAACAAAGCAGCCAAAAGAATCACTGGCAGGTTGGCATTCAACGTCCCCCAAGCCAATAAAGCATATGCTGGTAGCAAGATCAGAAGACCAAGCTTACTTGAGATTTGAGGGTCAAGTTTTCGGGCGATTGGCTGAACGATCAATCCACAACTGATAGCCAACATAGAAGATATTCCTGCATACTTAGCCAGTCCATGGGTGGCCAGTACTGAGGGAATAACTGACAACACCAATCCTGTCGTTGCCCAACAAATCAAAATACCGCTGCCATACCAGATGACCTCACGGTTAAAATAAGGTAGCCGTAGCATAGAGGTGGGCAAATTAGTGCGTTTAGATGCTGTCTCTGGTAATTGATATAACAAAAACATAGCGAATATCCCGCTCGCTAGCAGTAAGAAAAAACTGGCTGGCTGATCGGTTTCGTAAAACATTAAAGAAACTGTCGTCAATACAGGACCAAGACCAAAACCTATCGTCGTACTGGCCGTCACCCACGCTGTCGCACGCATCGTATCTGATGAGCCAAGCAGCTCAATCATATAAGCAGTCGCCGTAGCAGCCATCAGAGCAGTTCCCACACCCAGTACGAATCGTGCTACTGCTAACGCGCGCGTATATGGATAAAACAACATAAGAGCCGTCGCTGCTACCGATAGTGCTAGAGAGATTAAAATTGTCTTACGCCGTCCGATTCGATCAGACAAACCACCGAAAGCTAATAATACGGGTATGACCCCTAATACATAAAAGGAAAACGCTATTGTGGTTGCTAGTACGCCATAACCATCATTGTGTGCGTAAACGGCATAAAGTGGCCCTTGGATATTGACGCTTGTCGTTATTACGCATAAGGCAAATGCCAAATATTTATTATATTTTTTAGTGGTCATATATCGCTACTTTTAGAAGAATAATCATTGAATTGACTGAGTTTATTGCGATTCACAATAAAATCACGTTTACCTCTACATCGTTTACATTCAATGATTAAAACAAAAGCACAGTAGGTTATCTATACACAATCCAGTACAATTAGACATAACTGTTTGGTCTATAAAACCCATACAGTTTGGAGATCATATTTATATATCGTCATAGCTATAGTTTTGAAATAACGCGTTCAGAAAATCCGACCTACCAAAAACCGTAAAAAAATATGAATAAGAAGTCAACACGCATCGAAATTGTCATGGCTGACGTAAAAGAGAAAATAGCAACCGTGATCTATATGCCAGAGTCACGTCTACCCTCTGTTCGTGCAGCCGCCAAAGATTATGGGTACTCGCCATCTACCGTGGTTGAAGCCTATGAGCGTCTGCAAATCGAGGGGGTTATCTACTCCCGTCCTGGTGCAGGGTTCTATGTGGCAGAGACAACAGCGCCACTATCATTGACAGATATGGCTCCAAAGATTGACCGAGTGGTAGATCCATTATGGGTATCACGGCAGTCGCTGGAGCCACCCGATGGTGCACTAAAACCAGGCTGCGGTTGGTTACCAGCGGATTGGCTGTTTGAGGCAGGTATACGCCGTGGTCTGCGAAATGTGGCAAAAGCTGACGCATCCATTATCAGTGAGTATGCAACGCCACTAGGACTGTTAGTATTGCGCCAACTACTCACGCGGCGTATGGCAGGATTAAATATCAATGCAGAACCGTCACAGGTCATATTGACAGATTCAGGCACTCAGGCGATAGATTTAATTTTTCGATTTTTATTGACGCCAGGCGATACGGTCGTCGTCGATGATCCTTGTTACTTTAACTTTCGAGCACAGCTGCTTGCCCATCGGGTCAAAGTAGTAGGCGTCCCTTATACGCCAAATGGCCCAGATGTAGAGGCCTTTGCAGCGATTTTAGATGAGCATAAGCCACGCCTATACATCACCAATGCTGCCATTCACAATCCTACGGGCGCCACGTTATCACCTGCTACGGCATACCGTGTATTACAATTGGCTCAAGCAGCTGGTTTATACATTATTGAAGATGATATTTTTGCAGACTTTGAAGTCAAGCCTGCGGCAAGATTGGCAGCTTTAGATGGGTTATCACGGGTATTCTATATCGGCAGTTTCTCTAAAACATTATCCGCATCCCTACGCTGTGGTTATATTGCAGCACCTACAGAATGGATTGAGAGTTTGGTAGATTTAAAAATAGCGACTGGCTTTGGTGGTAATCAGTTAGCAGCGGCTGTTGTGTTCTCAGCATTGACTGATAGCGGCTACCGCAAACATATGAATAATATCCATACTCGGCTGGCAAGCGCGCATACTCATACGTTACCACGATTAGCTAAGTTAGGCATCGTACCGTGGCTGCTCCCACAAGCAGGTATGTTCCTATGGTGCCGATTACCAGAGAATAATAATGCGACCGAATTGGCCAATCGCTGTTTATCCAAAGGTGTGGTATTGGCGCCAGGCAATGTTTTTAGCCAATCAAGACAATGCTGGTAACTTTATGCGGTTCAATGTGGCACAGATGAGTCATTCAAAGGTTTTCGAGGTATTGGCTCAATCGTTAGACTGACCAATCAAGACTTATATAGTCATTCCACTATAAAAGTATGACAGCGTTAACCTAGCTTGAAGTATCACATGTACATCTACAATCGGTTGCCTTGTACTACTTTTAAACTGAATCGACTATAGTGCTAGTACCGTCCTATTATATAGTGACCTTTCGACTATAATTCTAAGTCTAAATATCAGCCAAACATAAGCTGAACACAATTAAATATAACCATTCCCCAAAACGGATACTATTTCTCTAGGATAGCTCATATGTCCCCTATATATACTGCATTGGCTGTACTGGTTACCTTTATCTGGGGCGTAAATTTTACTTTTATTGCGTGGGGTCTTGAGAGCTTTCCGCCATTGATGCTTACCGCCCTGCGTTTTTTCTTTACCGCTGTGCCACTGGTTTTGTTTTTAAAGCCACCTAAATTCAACCTTACCTTGTTTATTTATGCCATCGGTACATTTGTCATGCAGTACGCCTTTGTCTTTACGGCGATGCATTTGGGTTCATCTCCGGGGCTGACGGCACTATTGCTACAAATTCAGATTTTTATCACGGTATTGCTAGCGTGCTTTATATTGGGCGAATCGGTTAGCCGTATGCAAATCGTTGGTATGTTAGTCGGTGTGCTAGGACTTAGCGTAATTGCGCTAAACCTTGGTGGTGATATGCCTTTGGCAGGGTTTGTCTGTATTTTGATTGCAGCCATCGGTTGGAGCTTTGGTAACATTGCCTCAAAGCAGGTATCAAAACAGGCTTCAGAGAAATCGCTAGAAAAAGCATCAGAACAAACGGCCCTAAAAGCGACGCAGCAAGAAACAAGAGTATCTGTTACTAAAGCTAGCGTTGGGGCAAATAAGACATCTGCTTTGTCTGCTCTAGCATTAGTAGTCTGGGGCAGTCTCATTGCTTGCGTGATGTTAACGATATCTTCTCTTATCTTCGAGGCTGATGCATGGCAACTAGAGACGTTTACTGAAGCATCACTCAAATCTTGGCTATCACTTGGGTTTATCGTATACATCTCAACCTTAATTGGCTTTGGGCTGTGGGCATACTTACTCAGTCAAAATACAGCCTCTAAGGTTATGCCGTTTGCGCTATTGGTGCCCGTATTCGGTATGGTGACCTCAGTCCTACTCACAGGAGAAGTGGTGACTTGGTGGAAAATACTTGCCATGATACTGATTTTGTCAGGATTGTTATTGGCGAATGTAAAGATAAAGAGAAAAGCTGTTTGAGTGGTTATTTAGTT
>NZ_JBQSVK010000023.1:0-36484 GCF_052376195.1 Psychrobacter sp. AOP7-B1-25 | reverse complement strand
GCGGTGTGATTTGGAGTAAGGCGCACGAAGAGTTGACAGATCTTGCGCATCGTCTGAATTTACCAGTGACCAATACCTTGATGGGTCTTGGTACGTTCCCTGGCTCAGATCGTCAGTTCTTAGGTATGCTAGGTATGCATGGCACTTACGAAGCCAATATGAGTATGCATCATGCTGATGTAATTTTGGCTGTCGGCGCGCGTTTTGATGATCGTGTGACCAACAACGTTAAAAAATTCTGCCCTAATGCCACCATCATCCACATCGATATCGATCCAGCGTCAATTTCAAAAACGATCATGGCGCACATTCCTATCGTAGGCGATGTAAAATCTGTCTTAACGGACATGCTAGATATCGTTGGTCACGATAAGCAATTAGAGCAACACGCATTGCTAGACTGGTGGTCACAAATTAATGAATGGCGTAAGCGTCATGGCTTACGCTATGACACCAGCACAGACAATGGCATCAAACCACAGAGCGCAGTACAGGCGCTATGCAAAGTCACTGATGGCAAAGCTATTATCACTAGTGATGTTGGTCAGCATCAGATGTTTGCAGCTCTTTACTATACTTACGACGAGCCTCGCCAATGGTTGAACTCAGGCGGCCTAGGTACAATGGGTGTTGGCTTACCATATGCAATGGCTGCAAAACTTGTTAACCCTGAGCGTGATGTGGTGTGTATTACAGGTGAAGGCTCTATTCAGATGAATATCCAAGAGCTATCGACTTGCCTACAGTACAATCTACCAGTCAAGATCTTGAACCTGAATAATGCGCAGCTTGGTATGGTGAAGCAGTGGCAAGATATGCTGTATGAAGGTCGTCATGCTCAGTCTTATATGAACTCCTTACCAGATTTTGTCAAATTGGCTGAAAGTTATGGTCACGTCGGTATTAAAATCACTGATCCTGCGACCATGGAAGCACAACTGGCTGAAGCAATGGCTATAAAAGACAAACTGGTATTTATCGATGTTTATGTCGATCGTAATGAGCATGTATATCCAATGCAAATCGCTGGACAGGCCATGCGTGATATGTGGTTAACAAAAGGGGAGCGTACCTAATGCAACAACAACATCTGATTTCGGTATTGATGGAAAACGAAGCGGGTTCGTTGTCGCGTTTAGTCGGCTTGTTCTCACAACGTGGCTATAATATCGAAACATTGAACGTCGCACCTACCGATGATCCAAGTATCTCACGTCTAACGGTCACGACCATTACATCACCTGAAAGAATTGAGCAAATCACCAAACAATTGCATAAGTTGATTGAAGTGGTTAAAGTGCTTAATTTGACCGAGAATGTACACGTTGAGCGTGAATTGATGCTCATCAAAGTTCGTGCAACAGGCAGTATTCGCGAAGAAATTAAACGCAGCGCAGATATTTTCCGTGCACAAATCGTTGATGTAAATTCGAACTTATATACGATTCAAATCGTGGGCGACAAAGCCAAACTTGATGGCTTTATCGATGTGCTTGGCCGTGAGCGTATTATGGAAGTGGTTCGCTCAGGTGTCATCGGTATTGCCCGTGGTGAAAAGACACTCAGCATTTAAGTATTTATCAAAACCAATTTAATTAAAATTTATTTTTCTAATCAACAAAGCGCTTATCTTGGTCATTATATTGACTGTAGCATAAGCGCTTACTATCCATGGCAAGCCATGATTGAGAACAAGGACTCTATTTATGAACGTTTATTATGACAAAGATTGTGACCTATCAATTATCCAAGGTAAAAAAGTTGCTATTATTGGTTATGGTTCACAGGGCCATGCACATGCGCTTAACCTACAAGACTCAGACGTCGATGTAACTGTTGGTCTACGCGCCAACTCAGGTTCATGGAAAAAAGCAGAAAATGCTGGTCTAAAAGTTGCTGAAGTAGAAGACGCGGTAAAAGCAGCTGACGTCGTCATGATTTTGACCCCTGATGAGTTTCAGAAAGAGCTTTATAATGATGTGATCGAACCAAATATCAAAGAGGGCGCTACGTTAGCTTTCGCTCATGGTTTCGCTATTCATTATAACCAAGTTGTACCACGTGGTGATCTTGATGTCATCATGGTTGCTCCAAAAGCACCAGGTCATACTGTACGTTCAGAGTTTACTAAAGGCGGCGGTATCCCTGATCTTATCGCTATCTACCAAGATGCTTCTGGTCAAGCCAAACAGTTAGCATTATCGTATGCTGCTGGTGTTGGTGGTGGTCGTTCAGGTATCATCGAAACAACGTTTAAAGATGAAACTGAAACGGATCTATTCGGTGAGCAAGCCGTACTTTGTGGCGGTGCAGTAGAGCTAGTTAAAATGGGCTTTGAGACGCTAACAGAAGCGGGCTATGCACCAGAAATGGCTTATTTTGAATGTCTACATGAGCTAAAGCTTATCGTTGATTTGATGTATGAAGGCGGTATCGCTGACATGAACTACTCAATCAGTAACAACGCTGAGTACGGCGAATATGTTACTGGTCCTGAAGTCATCAACGAGCAGTCACGTGAAGCCATGCGTAATGCACTAAAACGCATTCAGTCTGGTGAATACGCGAAGATGTTCATCTCTGAAGGTGCAACCAACTATCCATCAATGACGGCGCGTCGTCGTAACAACGCAGACCATCAGATCGAAACCACTGGTGCTAAGTTACGTGGCATGATGCCATGGATCGGTGGTAACAAAATCATCGATAAAGACAAAAACTAAGGCTCATATAAATAAAAGTCTGCTTTAGAATTAAGTTGCCCGTGTTATCAGTTGATAGCACGGGTTTTTTATGCGGATTACTCCATAGGTTTTTTGAACTTTGATTTGAATAAGGATTATTGGTTGAAAATCAGTAATCACTACCCAATATAAGCAGGCATCTTAACGTTGGTCAGAGCGTCTTTACTGCCAACATTCGTCATTGTTTTCATCCATTTTTAAGTATGCGAAGCAGATAAATGCTTCATTCTCACTTTCTATAGATAATAGGTTGTATGCTGTGCAAATATCTTATCCAGACTGGCTAACGCCGCAATTCGTATATATTACTCTTAGCGCTGTGGTAGCAGTTTTAATTTGGATAGAAGGGGAGATGCTCAAACAGACTGATGGTAAACTACCTCAATCTAAATTTTTCAAAGTCAGTTCATTGTTAGATACCTTATGGTTCTTTATATCAGTAGTGGTTTTATATGTCATCGATTTGACCCCGTTAGCGATTGCGGTTCCTGCGGCGTATGGTATCTATACGACCTTTGGCTGGATATATGGCACTAAGTTATTAAAGCGCAAAGGCATTCCTGATTCTCCTAAAGATTTAGTCATTCCACCCAAATATATTGCCTACAGTCAGTCATTTTCGTTGGTATTCTTTGCGTTATGTTTACTCGTATTGAGTTCAGCATGGTTGCCAACATCACCGTTACAATAATCAGTATTTCAACCTGCTATTTTTTGTGCTGATCTGATTACTTATAGATATACCTGTAAGTCTGAAGCGTATTTAAAAACAAAAACTGTTTTATATCAATAAGATATGAAATAAGATGCTATTGATATTAGCTTAATGCAATGGTTAGTATTTATTTACAAAAATCAGCAATTTAGACTGTTACTCCTATGGAAAGCTGCTATAATCAGACTGTACTCAAAATATTTGAGGTAAAAAATCTAAGTTTTCTCTAGGATTACTTCGTATTTTTGACCGCTGCATTTAGCAGAAAATATTAGGGTATATGTCAATTAATCGGTGATGACACAAGTCTCGCCAACAGTTAAAGAGTCAGGAAAATTTATGTCAGATAAAGTTGAAGGCACTGTAAAGTGGTTTAATGAAGCTAAAGGTTTTGGTTTTATCGCTCAAGACAATGGCGGACAAGACGTATTTGCTCACTACAGCGCTATCCAAGGTAACGGTTTCAAAACTTTAGCCGAAGGCCAAAAAGTGTCTTTCATCTTAGGTGATGGCAAAAAAGGCCCACAAGCTGAGCAAATCGAAGCTATCTAATCTTATGAGTTATTGAGCTAACTGAGTTTCAGTTGGTTTGAATGCTACAAGATTATCAATTTGCATTGATTACTTTGTTTGTTAAAACAATAAAAATACTGTACCAACTTTAAAAAAAAGCAACCTCTCATCAGGTTGCTTTTTTTATGGAAATTTTTGCGTTAACGAAGTGCTATTGATTTTAAGAATTAACATCATCAAGTAATAACGAATACTGGTTTAATAGAGATGTAATAGATAAGGTTGTGTTATGAAATGGGAAAATTGGCTTTCAATTGACTGGCAACAGGTGCTTGGAATTTCTTTATCTGCAGTAGGTTTTTATGCAGGGCTCATGCTGTTTACTCGGCTAATGGGTCTGCGTAGTTTTTCTAAGTTATCAAGCTATGATTTTGCAATGACTGTTGGTATTGGTAGTATATTGGCATCGACTGTGTTGTCAGATAAGCCGTCTCTATTTCAAGGATTATTTGCTGTTGCGGTGTTATTTTTAATTCAGGGTATTATTTCAGTCATCAGGCGTAAGATAAAGCCACTAAAAGCGCTGATAGACAATCAAGCTATTATTATAATGGCTCACGGTAAATACTTAGAAGATAATCTAAAGGAAGCCAGTCTTAGCACTAGTGATGTCCAAGAAGTTCTACGTAAAAATGGCATCAAAGCGAAAACAGAAGTATTTGCGGTAATTATGGAGACGACAGGTGATATGAGTGTCATTAAGAATAATAATGTCGAACCTGATTGGTCTTTATTTGATGATATACGTGACAGTGAATTATTAATTAACTCTAGTAAGAATAGTAAATCATAGGTCTAGATGAGCTAGTTATTCTTATCTATTAACTTCAAAGAGATAAATAATAACAAAATATTAAGTAACCTCAAGGCTGAGAATGCTATAAAGGTACGAGTATTTAAGATTATTGAACCCAAAAGTTGTAGAACAAAGTGCTTATAGACTATCTATTGTAGAATGTTGACAAATTTATGACGCATTATTCACGGCGGTGTCTTGACCTTATCTGCCTGCTCACGCAAGATACATAGGTCTGATAATAACGGTTGGCTTAGCTTTAACAGATTTCATTAGTAAGAGATACAATGCTAATATGCTCTTAGATATTGGCTCAAATCTCTTAGTTAACTATATTCTGTTGATGTAGTAATAACCTTGAGCAGTATTTTGAACGACAATTTGAACCACAACGAAACTTTGGTTCTTAACTGACAAATTTTAACTCATAACATTAATAAACGAGGAACGTATGAAAGCATTAGTAGCGGTCAAGCGTGTCATTGATTATAACGTAAAAGTTCGTGTAAAAGCCGACAACACTGGCGTTGACTTATCAAACACTAAAATGTCAATCAACCCTTTTGATGAAATCGCAGTAGAAGAAGCGGTTCGTCTAAAAGAAGCTGGCGTCATTGATGAGATCATTGTTGCCTCAATCGGTCCAAAAGAGTCACAAGAGCAGATTCGCGCAGCCTTAGCGTTAGGTGCTGACCGCGGTGTATTAGTAGTAAGTGACGAAAAGCCATATCCATTACAAGTTGCTAAGATTCTAAAAAATATCGCTGAAACTGAAAGCACTGATATCATCTTGCTAGGTAAACAGGCAATCGATGATGACAATAACCAAACTGGTCAGATGCTAGCAGCATTGATGGGTATTGGTCAGGGTACGTTTGCATCAGAAGTGAAAGTTGAAGGCGACAAAGTAAACGTAACACGTGAAATCGATGGCGGTCTACAAACGGTTGCGCTTGATTTGCCAGCAGTTATCACGACTGATTTACGTTTGAATGAGCCACGTTATGCTAAATTGCCTAACATCATGAAAGCGAAGAAAAAGCCACTTGATGAAAAAATACCAGCTGATTTCGGTGTTGATATGACATCTAAGCAAGAGATTATTAAAGTTGTGCCACCTGCTGACCGTAAAGCTGGTATTACAGTAGGTTCAGTAGATGAATTGGTTGAGAAGCTAAAAAACGAAGCTAAAGTAATCTAAGACTTCGCTACGGCATATCATGTACAGAGTTACCTGTTTGGTTAGGTTGATTTAATATTCGCCATATCCGTAATTTTGTACACAGACAATCTCATGACGTGAATAGACGATACGAATAAAAAAGGATTAAAACCATGGCAATTTTGGTATATGCAGAACATGACAATGCCAGTCTAAAAAAGGCAACTTTAAACACTATCGCTGCTGCTAAACAAATGGGTGATGATATCCATGTATTGGTTGCTGGTAGTGCTGCACAAGCAGCAGCTGACGAAGCGGCAAAAGCGGAAGGCGTGACTAAAGTACTATTGGCTGACAACGCTGCTTATGAGCATCAATTGGCAGGTAACGTGGCGCTATTGGTTGCTGATATCGCTGGTGATTACAGCCATATCCTAGCGGCTGCAACCACGACTGGTAAAAACTTCATGCCACGCGTTGCGGCGTTAATTGACGTAAGTATGTTGTCTGAAATCTCAGGTGTGGTAGATGCGCAAACGTTTGAGCGTCCTATCTATGCAGGCAATGCGACAGCAACAGTGAAAACAACAGAAGACAAAGTTGTACTAACCGTACGTACCACTGCGTTTGACTCAGTGGCAAGCGAAGGCGGTTCAGCTACTGTCGAAACTATTGACAACGTACAAGAAACTGGTAAGGCTAGCTTCGTTAACGAAGAAATGGCTAAGTCAGATCGTCCAGAGCTGACGTCAGCTGGTATCGTTGTTTCTGGTGGTCGTGCATTGGCCAACGGTGAAAACTTCACTAAATACATTGAGCCATTAGCTGATAAGCTAGGCGCTGCTGTTGGTGCATCACGTGCTGCTGTCGATGCAGGATACGTACCAAACGATATGCAAGTCGGTCAAACAGGTAAAATCGTTGCACCACAGCTATATATCGCAGCTGGTATCTCAGGCGCGATTCAGCACTTGGCTGGTATGAAAGATTCTAAAGTCATCGTTGCTATCAACAATGACCCAGAAGCACCTATCGCTAGCGTTGCTGATTACTTCTTAGAAGCGGATCTATTCGAAGCACTGCCTGAGCTAACTAGCAAGGTTTAATGTATAGTCAAAGAACTACTAAACCGCTACGGTGTTACCCTTCTTAGATGTACTACTTGTACAATCTGCAGTCGGCTGCCTTGTATCTGTTTTAGATTTCTTTGACCATTATTAGTAGTAGACGTATAACAAAAAACCCACTATCGCTTGATAGTGGTTTTTTTATGCTTAATAGATATTGTTTTAATAGCAGTTATAAATCGACCCTAAGAGTATTGTCTTTGACGTAAGGTCTCATACAGACATAAAGACCCTGCAATCGCTACATTTAAGCTCTCTTGACCATTCGGCTGCGGTAAGGCTATCGGTGTGGCACATTGCATTAGATCATCGCTGACGCCTTGGCCCTCATGACCCATAACCCAAGCCACGGGCGCAGATAAATCGTGATCGTAAATGATAGTATCTGTGTGTGAGCTGGTAGCTAGCAGTGGTACTTGTACTTGATCTAGAATATCTTGCGTACTCAAGCCTTCATAGATAGTCAGGGCAAACTGTGCACCCATACCTGCTCGTAGCGTCTTGGGTGACCAAGCTTGCGCGGTAGCACTGGTACATAAGATGTTGCGGATACCGACGGCTGCTGCTGTACGTAGTAGCGTACCAACGTTTCCACTGTCCTGCACGTCATTCAAGATTAAGCAGTCTTCATCGATCATCGCCAGACTAGGCGTTGGTACTTTAATCACTGCCATGATATCGATGCCGGTACCCAAGCTGCGGATACTCTCATAAAGTGAGTCTGACAAAGTAAGAATAGGTGTATAAGTCGGCAGACGAGTGAGTACCTGTTGAACTTCAGGGTGACTACGCGCTGATTCGGACAGTAGTATCTGGGCGAAAGGGTAGTCACTGCGTAGTGCAGCATCTATCAAATGGACGCCTTCTATGACTGTCTGACCGTTCTTTTTACGTTGTCGTGCTTGTGAAAGTAGTGCTTTTACAAGCTTCACGGTTGTGTTTTTATCTGAGGTAATCAGCTCGGTGGGATTTAATACCATAGTGGACCGCTTAGAGAAGGATAAAAGAAACGTTTAGATAATCAGCAAAATACCTATTATGGATTTAGCATTCTGCTGATTGTGCTTAACAGGCGCGTAAATCAATTATTTTTCAGAATAATTTACGTGTAAGTCTTTCACGTAATCAACTTCGTTTTTGCTACCGAGTACCACAGGAACACGCTGATGGATATCAGTCGGTTCGATATCTAGGATACGATTGACAGCGTCTGTCGCACCGCCACCTGCGCGTTCAATCAATAGGCTCATTGGGTTGGCTTCATACATTAAGCGCAGTTTACCCGCTTTATGAGCGTATTTGGTATCAAACGGGTAGGTGAATAAACCACCACGGCATAAGATACGATGCACATCACCTACCATAGCAGCGACCCAGCGCGTATTAAAATCGCGTCCACGTACGCCAGTTTCACCAGCGATTAGTTCGTCAATGTACTGCTGCATAGGCGCGCGCCAATAGCGATAGTTTGAGCTATTGATAGCATACTCGCTCGTATCGGCATCGATTTGAACATTGCCTTCTATCAGCACATAGTCAGAAGTATCTGGATCTAGGCTGAACATCACAACTTTATCAGCGATAGTCAATGCTAGGACAGTAGAGGTACCATATAGCAGATAACCTGCTGCTAGCTGTTTATAGCCTGCCTGTAGGTAGTCGCTGTTTTCACTGGTTTGACCTTGACGCTCATACGGTAAAACAGAAAAAATTGTACCCACTGCCATATTGATATCAATATTTGATGAGCCATCTAATGGGTCAAATAATACCAGTAGGCTACCATCATCATTAGCAGGAGTCGCGTCATCAAGTTCTTCTGAAGCAACACCAGCGCAATGTGTGTTTTTTGCCAATGCATCTAGCAGTAAGTCATTGGCCAGTACATCAAGTTTCTTCTGATCTTCGCCTTGAACGTTTTGGTTACCGGCTTCGCCCAAAATATCTGCTAACGCCCCTTTTCTGAGCAATTGTGAAATCGTCTTACCGACATCAGTGACAGTGGTAATTACGTCGTTGAGTGCAGGGTTAGTGGCATGTTGGTTTAAATAGTCTGCTAAGGTCGTCATAAAGCTTCCTAATAAATGGTATGGAAATAAAAGAACGGATAGATGTCAAAGTAAAGGAGTAGGTGGCATTCAGCACACCTAAAATAGGTAAATTCTCAAATAGCTAATACGGTATCTTTGTCCCGACCACAAAATCGGCTACACTATATCTATTGTTATTCATTTATAGTTTTGTCAGAATTATTCTCTATGAGAGTACAGCATGTCTATTCACGCTTTCTGATTGTCTGCTGAGGCTATTTTTCGGTCGAATTTTATTACGGTAAATTGTAGCAAATAAGCGTCAAAATGTCCTTTGTATCTATGCCTATCAGTGATAAATGATCGAACAAAGATGAATAAGTGATTACTATAGACTCATATAAACCCACAATAAAGACTCGCCATTATGTCAAATTCTATCGATAGTAGCGCTACACAACCAGTCTCACCGACTGATTATGCAAAATTTGATCCCAATACGATTCATCAAAGGCTCAATACGTCACTGAGTCGTCCGCAGCTCAACACCGATGGCGGTATCAGGCATTTCTTAGGTGTTGAAGGTCTCAATAAAGCACAGCTCAAAGCTATTATCGCAAAAGCAGAGACTTTTTTTGATGAAAATGGACAGCTAATCAATCGTCCTGAGTTGGATGGCTATACAGTGATGAATCTGTTTTTTGAGCCATCGACTCGTACGCGGACGACATTTGAAGTGGCGGAAAAACGCTTGGGTGCCAATGTACTAAATATTGATATCGAACGCTCTAGCACCAAAAAAGGAGAGAGTCTACGCGATACGCTGTGGAATCTACAGGCGATGACCGCGGATATTTTTGTGGTTCGACATTCAGCATCGGGTGCCGCGCATTTTATGTCAACAGAAGTCACGCCTGATATTGCTATCATTAACGGCGGTGATGGTTGGCATGCGCATCCTACTCAAGGAATGCTCGATATGCTGACCATCCACCGTGAGGCACCGCGCCCATTTGAGGAACTGTCTGTTGCAATCGTTGGTGATATCAAGCATTCACGTGTGGCACGTTCTGATATCAGTGCACTGCAAACATTAGGTGTGACAGACATACGTGTTTGTGCGCCGCGTACTCTACTGCCTAAAGGTATCGAGCGTTTTGGCGTAAAAGTATATGAAAACATGAACGAATGTGTCACTGACTGTGATGTCATCATGGGACTAAGAATACAAAACGAGCGTATCGGTTCGCCGCTATTGGCATCATCAAGTGAATACTATAAGCATTATGGGATTACGCCAGAGCGAGTAGCACTTGCCAAGCCTGATGCATTGGTGATGCACCCAGGGCCAATGAACCGAGGTGTTGAGATTGCCTCTAGTGTGGCTGATGGCGCACAGTCCGTTATTTTAAAGCAGGTAAATAACGGTATTGCCATTCGAATGGCGGTCTTATCGCTTGCGATGGAAGGTCAGCGTGCTCATCAAGCGGCTGGCAAGTAACCGTCTACCGCGCGACTTATTCTCATTTATTTCATTTATTGATACGGTAATAACGTTATGTCTACCATGCTTAATACTGATGCACCTATTCTTGACCATTTACCAAAAGCATTTAAAGATGCATTACCGCAAGCTGCAACAGAAAAACTGTCTACACTCGATTCTGGCCGTGATATGTGGTTACTACCACCACTAGTAGATCTATGCGCGCGCTTGCGTGAGCCGGGCCAACAGCAACATGGTACGCTAAAATCAGAAGGCAGCGCTGCCCGTGGTAATGGATTCTTGCATGTGGTCACACCGCCTGATACCAATCCTATTTTAGAAAATGGCTCACTCTTAAAAGGTTTGCGCGAGCGCGCCTTGAGTGACGGCGGTATTTACTTACATATCTTGGGTGCGTTGACCACAGGACTAGAAGGCGAACGACCGTCTAATATCGCAGGGCTCAAAAAGGGCGGCTGTATTGCGGTATCCAATGCGCGTAGACCTTTTCGCAATGACTTAGTATTGCTACGCACACTAGAGTATGCGGCAACCTTTGGTATGAAAGTATTCTTTTATCCTAATGAGCCAAGTCTATCTGGAGATGGCGTAGCACATGAGGGCTATATCGCCTCTTACCATGGTCTGCAAGGGATTCCTTGGATTGCGGAAACTGTTGCCTTGTCTACGCAGCTATTGATGGTTGAAGAGACTGGAATCGCCGCTCATTTTAGTCAGCTATCCTGTAAGTCTTCCATTGAGCTCATGCGCTGGGCAAAAGACAAAGGCCTGCCTGTTACGTGTGACGTTGCGATGCATCAGCTTTACTTAACCGATGACAATCTTGAGGGCTTTAATGCTCAGGCGTATGTGTTACCACCGCTACGTAGTAATACTGACCAGCAGGCAATCCGTCGTGGATTAAAAGATGGCACTATCGATGCCATCTGTAGTCATCACGAGCCACTAAATAGTACGGCTAAAAAAGCACCGTTTGCTGAGAGTACACCCGGCATTTCAAACTTTGATACCTTTATGGCGCTGGCGTGTCAGCTAGTACATGATGAGGTACTAACTTTGGAGCAACTCGTTGATAAAATCTGCCTGAATCCTGCAAAAATCGCTGGTATTAGTGAGCAGTACGAAGCGATAGGCGGTGCAGTATTAGTCGACCCTAACCTTGAGTGGCAAGTAACCGCGAAATCTATGCTATCGAGCGGTAAAAACACGCCATTTTTCAATCAGAAGTTGCAAGGACGTGTTGTGGAGACATTTTTTGGCTAATTTGCCCCGACAGGATGACCGTCTGCCGCCATCTTCGAAGGATAAAGGGGTTGCCATGAATGGTCAGCAAGAAAAATCGCGCAGTACGGCGAGTGAGTCTATTAAGGCGGTGGCTATTTATGAGGCAGTCAAAGGTGTTGGCGCGTTACTAGGAGCAGGGGCGTTATGGTGGTGGCATACCAATCTTGAGCATTGGCTGACGACGGTCACGGTTACTTGGCAGCGCAGTTTCGGTCATCTGCTTGGCCCGCAAATCGACAGTGCAGTACGTATTGCTCAGCAGGCAAGTAAAAACTGGCCGATGTTTTTGTTATTGATATTTGCTTACGCCAGTTTGCGCTTCCTAGAAGCGTATGGCTTATGGCATGACAAAACATGGGCATATTGGTTTGGGGTATTAGGTTATGGGATATTTATTCCTATAGAAATCTATTATCTGATCGTTAGCCCATTTGACTGGTTTAAGCTTGGAATATTGGTCTCTAATCTGCTCATTGTTATCGTAGTTTATCGCAATATGAAACGTAAAGGTTTGATATAGCGTTTAAATTAAATCAAAAAAGCCAGCATAAGATAATTATCTTATGCTGGCTTTTTTATACCCACTATATTTGCGCTTTACACATCTACTGTCTTTTCATCGGTACGAATGCTTTTAGCGACTTTCCCAACGCTCAGACCTTGTACCAAGATAGAGAAAATCACCACTGCATAAGTGAGTGCCAATAAAATCTCGCGTTCAGCCCCGATTGGTAGCTGCAATACTAACGCGACTGATATACCACCTCGTAAGCCGCCCCATGTCAGAACTTTCCATGCGCCCGTGGGCAAGTCAAGCTGACGGTGAAAGCTCTTGGTTGTCATACCAACAACGATAAAACGTGCAGCGAGCGCAATAAAAATCGTCAAACCACTTGCGATAAATAAGTTGCCGGAATAAGCAATCATCACCACTTCTAGACCGATAAGCACAAACAAAATCGCGTTTAAAATCTCATCGATTAATTCCCAAAACAAATCAATATAGTGACGTGTCTTATCACTCATCGCCAGCTCGCGACCACGATTACCAACCATCAGCCCCATCATCACCATGGCTAGTGGCCCTGATAAATGCCAATGACTGGCCAGCGCGTAGCCTCCGATAACGCCTGCTAATGTCAATAACACCTCTTCTTGATAGCTATCAATACTCTTGAGCAAGTAATATAAAATTGCACCAAGTACCAGTCCGAATACCACGCCGCCGCCAGCTTCGACTGCCAATGTATGTGCGACGTAGTTGGCAGTAGGGATATCGCCACTAGATAAAATCCCTAGTAATAAAACGAAGATGACTACGCCGATACCATCATTGAACAATGACTCGCCAGCGATGACAGTCTCGATACTTTTTGGCGCACCTGCTGATGACAGGATACCCATGACGGCAATAGGATCGGTAGGGGAAATAAGCGCCCCAAACAATAGACACCACAGAAATGGTAGGTCAAACCCGAACAATGGCAGCATAAAATAAATCGCGGTCGCGATGAGCATCGCTGAGATGATCGTACCAAGCCCAGCAAGAATGCCAATAGGTAACTTATATCGTCTTAAATCACCAATATTGACGTGTAAGGCGCCTGCGAATAGCAACATCGACAGCATGCCGTCTAATAATACTTCGGTAAAATCAAGCTGCTCCAATAAGCTGACTTCGTAATCAATCAGCTGATCAAATCCTAAAAAACCCAGAAATATCGCACCGATTGACAATAGAATAGAGATGACCATGACACCAATAGTGGTCGGTAAACCAATAAAGCGGTGATTAATATAAGTTAATGAAGCAGTGATCGATAAGAATATGGCGCTGATTTCTAGTATGGTGAGGCTGGTTGCAGATGCCATAAGGAGTAGATCTCATATAAATATAAAAATTATCCAAAGCGCGTGGCCTATAGGGACGTTATAAGTGTTTTTAGCTACAGGTATTGTGATGATAATTAATGTGTTTACAAGGGCTGATATGGCCATCTATTTAAACGATTAATTGGTCATATTATTAACTAGACTGTGTCTGTAACGCTTGACGAATATCTGCTTCAAACTCACTGACATAATTAAAGTGCTTGTGCTGTGCATCATTATCAAGGATGAACTGCTTGGCTTGTTCGCACATAGCAATTAAATCATCGACCAACTCTTGATAATTTAAATTCTCTTCTCCAGCTCGCTGAATCAGATGTAATTCATGTAATAGCGTTTGCTGCTGCGCGCTGTTTACCCGTGCATAATCCAAATTGACCATTGCCTGACATAATGCCTTTAAAACCATCAAGTCAGTCGCTGCATAACGACGTATCTCACCGAGCGATATATTGATAAAATCAGAGATTTTGGGGGCATGAGTGACCAGTGCCAGTATTACCAGTCGTTTTTGCTTAACAGAGGTTTCAGAAGCATTGTCGGTGTCTGACTGCGGTATATGAAAATGATAAGGACTTGGCGGCTGGCGACGCATCATGATACTCAGACAGCTGGTTAGAGACTGAACGCAATTGACCGCAGTCTTTGGATCATTGATACCGGGGGATAATGCACGCACAGCAATTTCTGTCATCTGTCCTAAGCTATAGGCAATATCGTTAGAGTGCGCCAATCGTTGCTCAAGTCGCAGACAACCTGCAAGCCGTTGCCAAAACAGTCCGTCAGGCGCTCGCGGTATCACAGCAAGATGCGGGGTTGCTGTTCTTTGTTGGTTATTTGGATGAGACGCAGGTCGCTGATAGAAATAACCAATGATATTTCTGTCAGTAATGTAATTACCAATATTGACATGCATCTGTACCACGCCGCCGTACTCTTGTGACAAGGCAATCAATGACTCAAGATAAATCTGTTGTAGATAACCAGTTTGAGGTGAGTAGATAGGCATGGCAGGCCAGTTTTGGAACTGCTCGATATCATGGTGCTCAGCATCGCGTTGATGTTGGATATCGCACCTATCGTTGTACCAGTAATGAATGTTTGCAAGCGCATCGTTGCTAGCGTTTTGAATGACGTGTGACGCTTGAATGGCATGAACCATATGCTGCACAAAATAAACTAAAAGTAGGGCACAGACAATCGCCATGATAATGGCAAAAGTCACTGCTAACTGGGGTACACCAAAAGCCACATCAGATTTATGGATAGACTTCAACACCAGTAAGCTATAGCTAAAGGTACCGATAAAAGCGCCAAGGACAAACTGATTTGGGGTGTCAGTCAAAAAATTACGTAGCAGTCTTGGACCAAACTGTGAGGATGCCATCGATAGTACTGCGATCGTAATCGAAAACGTCGTACCTGCCACGCCCAATACGGCACCAGCAATAGCGGTCATAATAGCGCGTGCAGCTTCATCATCACCAGTGAAAGCAAAGGAGATCTCTTTTACCGTTTCACGATCGAAATTTTGGTCAATAGTGACTAATAAAGGGGCAAGTAAAATACCGACAATAACGCAAGCTGTCGGGATAAACCAGTAGGTACCGATAAGCCATTGCCAAAAATTATTTAAGCGATCAGGGAAGTCGGTTAGCGTTTGTATCGACCACAACTTTGTGAACTGCTTAAGCCTAGTTTGACTTGCATTGATAGTACGTGTCCAGACACTGTCTCCATTATCTTTGTTCACTGTGATTAGCCTTAGGGTTATCTGCTTCTGTAATAATAGCGTTTTTATGCGAATGTCTGGTCGTATCTGTCTCGCTATGACTATCACTTGTCCCTAGAGGTATGAGGGCTTCATTGTCGTGATCATCATATTCAATATCACTGTCTTTATCATAAGCCATAGGTTCAAGATGCGGTGAAGATTCGAGGTTTGCGTTATTACTGTTATAGATACTTGCACCATGTCCATCTAGCTTATCATGTCGTGATACATTTTCAGTTGCGTCAGAGGTTTTTCTAAATAACTTACCATCATCGTCATGTTTACTGATAGATTGTTTACGAGGTTCGCTATTAGCAAAGATAGTATTCAGTGGCAAGTGTAATTGCTGTTTGGCATACGCTTCGGTGTTTTCAAAACGTTTTACCAGCAAACTCAGCCAAGGTTTCTGACCTTCTAATTTCATTTCATCCAACTCGTCCTTGATAGGAAGCGGATAGGGCAAGGTGCGATAGAAGTCCCACAATGTCATCCGACTCAAGTCTCTTTTGAGTACATAGTCATCATCATCTGTCATGGTGATAAGATTACAGTCTTGCAGGTAATTGATATAGGTATACCATTTTGGCAGCTCTTTACGTCCTAAGACATTACGCAGGGCTTGCTCGCTAACGGCTTCACCTTTTAAATGGTGGGTATAGACTAAGTTCAACATATCTATCAAACTGAGTAATGGGTGACGAGGATAAACCTCTTCTGTCTCAAAAATCGTCAAGGTGTAACTAATTTCAACGCCCAATAAAATCAAATTCCACGACAAATAAATCCATAGTAAAAAAATAGGCAGTGCAGCAAAGGCACCGTAAATCGCTTCGTAGCTGGTAAAGTTAGTCATCACTGTACCAAACAGGTGCTTCATTAATTCGAAAATAATAGCCACGAACACGCCAGCGATGGCTGCATTTTTTGCTGGTACGCGTGCCTTTGGAATAAACCAATACATACCGATAAAGCCTGCCGTCGTAATACCAATCGACACCATTTGTACCCAAAAGCTCCAGTCGATACCGTAACCTGCAATTTGGCGGTTAAGAAAACTCAGACTCTGTACGGCACTTGATGCGATAAAAGCTGTACCCAGTACTAATGGCCCTAAGGTAACGATAGTCCAATAGCGCAGCATACTTTTGATACCGCCAGAGCGATCTTCCACCCGCCAGATTTGGTTAAACGCACGCTCGATAGTGGTCAATGTCATGATAGTCGTCAAGAATAAAATCATGGCACCAATAATGGTTAGGTTAGATGATTTTTCGGCAAAGTTATTAATGTACTCACTAACTTGCATGCTCGATTGAGGCAATAGATTGCTATAAATGACGTCATAAATCTGAGCTCTGACTGACGCGAGTGCTGGTACGGACGACAAAATCATCAGTAATACCGTCAATACAGGCACAATTGACAGCATGGTGGTATATGTCAGTGAAGCCGCTTTTTGTTGGCAGTTATCTTCAAAAAAGTGCCGAATTAAAAACCGTAAGAACTGAAACCAACGCTGTTGTAAAAACGGGAATTTTTGAGATAATTTTTCCATGTCGACCATTAAGCAAAAGTAAGAGTGACAATAGTGTAACAAAGATGAGTAGTTATCATCTGCGGTTTAATTGTGTCTACATGCACTATATATTGCATCAGATACAATATAAGTCAGGTTATCAATCATGGTTATTTGCATGACAGTGAATGACTCGGGCATAATGTGCACATATTCAACAATGCCAGTTAGTCGTATATTTCACCGCATTTTTGGCGGTTAGTACGGTTAACGATTTTATAAGGAAGCTTTGCTAATGAGTCAGACCGCCCCTTATGTTTTAGTGCTTTATTATTCTAATTACGGTACGACTAAGACATTAGCATACGCTATTGCTCAAGGTATTGAAGATGCTGGCATGACTGCGCGTATTCGTACTGTACCGACAGTGGCACCTGAAACCACATCAAGTAAGCCTGCGATACCTGATGAGGGTGACTTGTACTGTACGATGGACGATCTTAAAAACTGTAGCGGTCTTGCGCTTGGTAGCCCAACACACTTTGGTAATATGGCAGCGCCTATGAAGTATTTTTGGGATAATACCGTGACCTTATGGCTGGCAGGAAACCTACAGAACAAACCTGCATCAGTGTTTACGGCCACAGGTTCTATGCATGGTGGACAAGAGACTACATTGCTGACAATGATGTTGCCGCTGATGCATCACGGTATGGTCATCGTAGGTGTACCTTATGCAGAGCCAGCACTGAATCGTACGCATCGCGGCGGTACGCCTTACGGTGCCAGCCATGTCAGTGGAGCAGCGCATGATCAGCCAATATCTGCTGACGAACGAGATTTGGGTATTGCGCAGGGTCACCGTTTGGCGATTACCGCGGCGGCATTAGCACAGGCTAATTGGAACCGATAAGTAGTTTTTATAAACCTGCTAACTCGAATTGTCTAAGTCTCAAAATCTACAAGAGCTACATTATTAATGTTCAGCAGTATATTATTCATTTAGGAAATCAAAATATCTAATGGCTACCAACCGCTCTACTACAAAGCCTCAAAAAACGGCTAAGCCTATCACACCCATCGCACGGCGTTTGATGGTAACGTGGTTAATTTGGCTAGTTTATAGACTGCTCGGATTGCCTATATTTATTAGTATCTTTAATCCTAGTAGTCCTGATATTGTGGGCGGTATTGCTTGGCAGGCATTATGGCTTGTGCCAGCATTGATTTTGACCCCGTGGATACTGCGCGGTCGTTCACCTTATGCATTGTTGATAAGCAGTATGTTTACCTTAGTATATTTGGGTGCGAGTGGGGTGGTGCTATTTACGCGTATATATGGCAGCAGCTGGGCTGAAATTGCTGTGTATGCAACGGACTTCTTATTACTGCTGGCCATTAATGTTTGGCTATTCATTTTACTCAAACGTTTGCCTTCAATGAACAACGTTGTGAAGAAACCCCGTCAATGATCTAGTCTATTTGATACTTATTAAGTTATATCTAACCATTTAAAGCCATAAAAAAGCGGCGCTCCGAATAGAGCGCCGCTTTTTTTATTTATCACTTTAAAAATAAATGGATTAGTTGGCTTTAGTCAATTCTAAATCCATTTTCTTACCATCGTTAATTTGGCTAACTTTAACGGGTAGGTAGTCTAAGCTTGGTGCTAACCAAAAGCTGGTAGAGCGGCTATTGTCATCGTGGATGCGGTCAACACGAACCGTATCAAATGTACCCGCTGGTACGGTAACTTTAGTGTTGCCTGATTTTTTAAATGGTGTCTTCTCAATTTTGTCTTTTTTCGCCATGTAATAGTTACCAGAGAATTTACCGTTTAATAAATCCTGACGAATCTGTACCTCAAGGCTCAAATCATCAAAGGCTTGTTGCGACATGTTCATAGTCGTCGACTTGCCCTTGTAGTTACTGGTAACTTTTTTGCTGCTCGGATTGAAGTCTAGTTTATGTGTGCGACCCATGCCGAGTAATTTATAAGTGGTGCTAGCTTGCGTTGGACTGACATTGTTGCCATTAATCGTAAAGGTACTGTTTTGCGAAGCGCTAGCCACACCAGCAACGCGAGCCTTGACGTTATATTTCCACGTATTGCCAGATTTGCTTAGCGTACGGGTTGCTGTGCCTTTGTATTTGTCTTCAACGGTAAAGCTATAATTCGCAGTTGATGGTTGAATAGTTTTTGCGCTAGCAAGGGTAGGTGCGGTCATACCTAAAGCTCCAACAGTAGAGATACTAATGCCTGTTACTAAGGCAGATAAAAATTTAGATGGACTACGTTTTGCGTTATTAGCTGACTTATTAGCATTGCCGTTTGATAGTTTTTTGTGCATTGATGAAAAACTCATAGATACCCCTTCATTAATTTATTGCCAACATAGCAACTTTTTCGTTCGTTCTTATTATGTTTACCAGACTTATAATGGTCATACGCTGTTACATTTTCAAGCGTGGTGTTATACCGCTTCGTGTAGTGCGTGTAGCAAATGTTTCTATAGCCAATTTCGTATTAATCAAAATATAGGCTTAGATAGATGATAATTTTGAATATCGCTATTTCTTATCCTGTGTTCGATTAGTCTCTCGACCTTAATAAGCGTTATTCATTGATATGGAGTGTTAATCGATAAATTTTTGCAAAATAATCTTGTAAATTTTTAGGCTTTACACTTGAACCAAACTCATCTTGCCCCCACTTTTTGATACAAGCTCAAGGCTTATCTACAAAACATTGTTTTTGGCAGTGTTCCCTATAGATACTGGTGTTGAGACATTAATTCAAATAAACCCTTAATTTTATTAATCAACTTTTGGAGTCATATCGATGAACATTCGTCCTTTACATGACCGTATTGTCGTCCGCCGCATAGAAGAAGAAACAAAGACTGCTGGTGGTATCTTGCTTCCTGGTTCAGCGCAAGAAAAACCTTCACAAGGTGAAGTGCTTGCTGTTGGTAATGGTCAAGTTCGTGATAACGGTGAAACTCGTGCGTTAGATGTAAAAGCTGGCGACAAAGTGTTGTTCGGTCAATATGCTGGTCAAACCGTCAAGGTCGACGGTGAAGAATTATTGATTATGAAAGAGTCTGATGTATTGGGTGTGCTAGAAGGCTAGTCCTTGTGAGTATTATTTTATACTCAGCATATTTTAATCACAGTTTCTGATAACCGCTTTTGATAAGCAAATATCAAATCAATCAATTGTATTCTCATACTTATAATAGTGGAGTAATTTAACATGGCAAAAGACGTAAAATTCGGCATTGATGCCCGTAAACAAATGATGGACGGCGTAAACGTTCTAGCGAACGCAGTACGTGTAACATTAGGTCCTAAAGGTCGCAACGTAGTTATCGACAAATCATTTGGCGCACCTACCATCACTAAAGATGGTGTTTCAGTTGCCAAAGAAATCGAGCTAGAAAACAAATTTGAAAACATGGGCGCTCAGCTAGTACGTGAAGTAGCGAGTCGCACTAATGATGTTGCTGGTGATGGTACAACTACTGCGACTGTATTGGCTCAGTCTATCTTGCAAGAAGGCATGAAGTCAGTTGCTGCTGGCATGAACCCAATGGATCTTAAACGTGGTATCGACAAAGCGGTACGCGAGGCAGTTAAAGAAATCCACAATCTATCAACGCCAGCTGACGATCACAAAGCAATCGCTCAAGTTGGTTCTATCTCTGCAAACTCAGACACCAAAATCGGTGAGCTGATCTCGCAAGCGATGGAAAAAGTTGGTAAGCAGGGCGTTATCACTGTTGAAGAAGGTTCAAGCTTTGAAGATACCCTAGAAGTTGTAGAAGGTATGCAGTTTGACCGTGGTTATATCAGCCCATACTTCGCAAACAAGCAAGACAGCCTAACGGCTGAATTTGAAAACCCATATATCTTATTGGTTGACAAAAAAATCAGCAACATCCGCGAAATCGTGCCATTACTTGAGCAAGTCATGCAGCAAAGCAAGCCATTGCTAATCATTGCTGAAGATGTAGAAAATGAAGCATTGGCAACATTAGTTGTAAACAACATGCGTGGCGGCTTGAAAACTTGTGCTGTTAAAGCACCAGGTTTCGGCGATCGTCGCAAAGCAATGTTAGAAGATATCGCGACTCTAACTGGCGGTACAGTAATTTCTGAAGAAATTGGCCTAAGCTTAGAGACTGCTACTCTAGAGCAACTTGGTACCGCTAAGAAAGTCACTGTCGGTAAAGAAAACACCGTGATCGTTGATGGCGCTGGCAACAAAGCTGACATCGAAAACCGTGTTGAGTCTATTAATCGTCAGATCGCTGAATCTACTTCTGATTACGACAAAGAAAAGCTACAAGAACGTGTTGCTAAACTAGCAGGCGGCGTAGCAGTGATCAAAGTCGGCGCAGCAACCGAAACAGAAATGAAAGAGAAGAAAGACCGTGTTGACGATGCGCTACATGCAACTCGTGCAGCAGTTGAAGAAGGTGTTGTACCTGGTGGCGGTGTTGCCTTGGTACGTGCGATCAGCGCATTGTCTGAACTTCAAGGTGAGAATGACGATCAAAACGCAGGTATGAATATCCTTCGTCGTGCGATGGAAGCGCCATTGCGCCAAATCGTGACCAATGCTGGTGAAGAAGCATCAGTTGTAGTGAACGAAGTGAAAAATGGCAGCGGTAACTATGGTTACAACGCGGCAACTGGTGAGTACGGTGACATGCTAGAGATGGGTATCCTTGATCCAGCTAAAGTATCACGCTCAGCACTAGAGAATGCAGCATCTGTTGCAGGCCTAATGCTAACGACTGAAGTGATGATCACTGATCTACCACAAAGTGATGACGGCATGGCTGCTATGGGCGGCGGTGCTGGTGGAATGGGCGGTATGGGTGGAATGGGCGGCATGATGTAATTTTACTTCTGCTACAAAGTGGTTTATCTGAGTTAGATACGCTCAATGTACAATAAGTACGATTTTTGCTTATCTTCCTCGTCAAATCGCTTTTGCTAAAAGTATGATTTTATCATAAAGTCTATTTGACTATTAAAAGCTCTGTTATCGAAAGATAGCAGGGCTTTTTTGTGTTTGTTTTAAGGCAATAATTCGCATTGTACAGAAAACCAAAATAAGGATAACTGAGTAAAATTATCCATCACTTAATAATATTAGTATTACTAATATTAATTTAAATTTTCAATTAATAATTTATTAGGATATAGTTGATAGAGCGAATATATTCGCTGATGGCGCTTTGGTTCAGAAGTAATAAATCAACTCAAAAGGAATTCACAATGAAGATTTTATCGATTGCAATGGTAGCATCAGCCTTAGTGTTAGCTTCTGCTAGTAGTTCAGCTGATCCTAGCGTAGATAGATTCAAAACCCAAAAGCCAATGGAGATGTCTAGCGTTGCTCAGTCTAAAGTTATGCAATTATCATTTGATAATAAAGAGCGTAATATAGGTGAGAAAGAGATTTATGAACAAATTATGAAAGGTGCTAAGGAAAATGGTTTTGAGCTTAAGGAAGTAGAAGCAATGAAAATCGCTCACATCGTTGACGGCGCTTTAGAAAACGAACCACCAGAAGCGGCTTCTATTAGTATAAAAATCACATTAAAAATTTATTTGAAAAGACCACTTAGGATAGATCTTGAAGTGGATATCACGCCTTAAGTACTGCAGCTAGAAAATACCATAGCACTATTTAACTGACAGTTATTACGCCGCCGTAGGTTTGCTTACGCCGGCTTTAACTCTGTAATGAATAAAAAATCTATGGTATCAATTTAAATTAAGTCAAAATTCTATTATTGGTCTACTATTGGTCTACACTATCCCGTCTAAAAACCTAAGTCTTATCATCATACACTTCTTGATAATAGCAATATTCTGTCAAATTCAAACGAACTCATCATAGTCTTGCTACTCGCTAATTATTGAGCAAGATATTGTCTTCCTAATCAATATAAAAGAACCTTACACAAAAATAGGTAAAGTTGTCTTATTGATTACCTTTCTCACCGATAGATGGGTATGTATGTCTTTTACACTAGCAAGCTTATTTAGCTTACGTGTGAATCGCTCATAACCATCGAGATTGGGGCTTACCACTTCCAACAAATAATCATAAGAACCCGATACCACATGTCCGTTAATGACCTCGTCTATATTGGATAAGGCTTGTTCGAAAGCTGCAATAGAGTCTTCTTGGTGATTGTTGAGACTGACCTCCACAAAAAAACTCATCATAATGCCCGCTTTGGCTTTACTTATGTTCGCCTGATAGTTCTCTATATAACCTTCGTCTTCTAGACGTTTTAGGCGTCGTGCGCAAGGAGACGGTGACAGCCCTATGCGTTCGGACAGCTCCGCCGTAGATAAGCGCGCTTCTCTCTGGAGCACTTCCAAGATATGGCGATCAATTTTGTCCATAATTTACCTTTTGGCTTTTTAAGTCAATAATTTTGATTTAATTAGCATTATCCACCAAATATTTGCAAAATTGCAATGAATAAATAGAGATAAAAGCGCGTATTTTAATCGATAATTGGTCTTTGTATACCAGCATAAGACATGACTATGAATACGATATTTCACCCCTCATCACGCAAAAATCCTTTGTTTATTATGTCGCCACTAACCAAAGGCTATGTGGCTATGAGCGTCGTATTATTAATTTGGTCAGGATTTGCGTTGACTGTCCGAGCGGTTGGGGCGTCGTCGTTAAGCATTGCGGATGTCATGCTCATTCGCTTTAGTGTACCGCTAGTCTTATTGACTCCTTGGATACTCTCTAGTTTGAATGAAATCAAAAGCATAAGACTGCCAGATATCATGTTTATTTTACTTGGTGGTGTGCCTTTTCTTTTGTTGGCTGCTTTTGGTGCCAGTACGGTGCCAGCAGCTTACGTTGGCACTATTTTGACAGGGACACCAGTCTTCTTTGCCGCATTATTGTCCTTTATTTTTTATCGTCAGCGAATATCATTAAGGAAGTTTGCCGCATTAGTCCTTATTCTTTTTGGTATCGCTACTATGATTGGCGGACGTGCACAGGCAGTACCCAATAGCCTTCTGTATGGTGTGGGGTTATTGTTGATAGCAAGCCTGATTTGGGCGGGTTATACCTTGGGATTAAAAAGCACCAAGTTGAGTCCAATAGTCATCGCTATCGTGCTTTCTTATACCTCTTTTTCTCTGACATTGATGATGGTTCTGTCTGGTATGGTAGAGACGAATATAGGGTCTGTATCTTTTGATGACGCACTTCCATTTATCCTAGTACAAGGCCTTGGTGTAGGGGTGGTATCAACCATTGCATTTTCTTATGCTGTCAAACAATTGGGCTCCATTCGTACCTTATTACTTGGCTCTTTGTCCCCAGGACTCACTGCCATACTCGCTGCGCTGATACTCAATGAGTCCCTATCAGTTATCATGATATGCGGTATCATACTCAGTACTATTGGCGTCATCTGGTCTAATCGAGCAAAATAAATTAATTAAGGAAGTATCATGATGCTAAACAATATGCCTGTTATCAATGGTGATCCACTATGGGCATTGTTAGGTAGGTTTCGCGCTGACCAGCGTAAACATAAAATAGATTTATTGGTTGGTGTTTATCGAGACGAGCATGGCAATACGCCCGTGATGAAAACAGTGCAAGACGCAGAAATACATCTTGCTCATGAAGCTCATTCAAAGGCTTATGGCATGCTATCGGGTAACGCTAATTTTAATCAACAAATGGCAAAATTTGTACTGGGTGAGAGTCCAAGTCTAAAGAACCTATGCACGATTCAAACGGTGGGGGCATCAGGTGCGTTACGACTCATTGCTGATTTGGTCGCCACGCTCTCTCCAAACTCGACCGTTTGGATCAGTAACCCTGGTTATATCAATCATCGTCCGCTGATGGAAGGTGCTGGGTTAACGGTTGATACGTATCCATGGCAAAATAAAAATGGACAATTAGATATTGATGCGTGCTTTGCCGCGCTGGAAAAAGCTAAAGAGGGAGACGTGCTGTTATTGCATGCGTGCTGCCACAACCCTACCGGTATAGATCCTTCTTTAGAGCAGTGGCAGCTGTTCTCTGATAAGTGTAAACAAAAAAATATTGTTCCGTTTATTGATATGGCCTATCAAGGTTTTGGAGATGAGCCTGATAGCGATGCTGCAGGGCTTCGTTTAATGATCGAAGATGCTGAGTTTGCATTTATCGCCGCCAGCTGTTCAAAGAATATGGGACTGTACAACGAGCGGACGGGTATCGCCACGGTGGTAACGACGAACCATGAGCAACACGCAGATATACAGACACTCTTAGAAACCATTACACGCGCCAATTACTCCATGCCGCCCAATCACGGTGCCGCAGTTGCGTCTTATTTGCTAGACAACCCAGACGCTTGGCTAGTAGAGCTGGCAAGCTACCGTGATAGGGTAGATACTATTCGCCAAGCATTAGGCACAGCTTTAAAGGATAGAGGTGCACCTGCAGAATTTTTGGACATCTCGCACCAAAAAGGTATGTTTTCTCTATTACCGCTAACCGAAAATCAAATGCTCGTATTGCAAGATGAGTTCGCGATTTACGGCATGCCAAATGGCAGAATCAATATTGCCGGTTTGAAAATGACAGAAATTCCTCAACTGGCTGATGCTATCATGTCGATTGTTTCACGTTAGAGAATAACTTTTATGGCTCAGTGCAATGGTTTCAACCATTAGTCGCAACAGTAAGAAGAGTGGGACTATTGTGATGTATTGGTATGTTGAGTGAAAAATATTCGATAAATAGGCTAGAAGCACTGAATACCAAGTTTTGAATGACTTCTAGCGACTATAGTAAATATATTTTTATATCAAATTACTGATTCACCGCATCACGTCTAAATGTCCACGTCTTATCATCAGAAGCGTCCTCACAATAATAATATCCCGCCAAATCAAACTGCTTTAGCTGCTCAGCAAGAGTCAACTTATTATCAGCTGCATACTTGACCATCAAACCACGTGCCTTTTTGGCGTAAAAGCTAATCACTTTATATTGCCCATTTTTTTCGTCTTCAAATCGTGGGGTGATAATATCAGCATTCAATGCTTTTTTCTTTACCGCTTTAAAGTACTCGTTTGAGGCCAGATTCACCAATACCTTGTCATCGTTATCATTCATCCGTGTATTGATAACGTTAGTCACTTCCTCACCCCAAAATTCATAAAGGTTGTCACCGCGTTCGTTTTTCAGCTTGGTACCCATCTCTAAGCGATACGGCTGAATCAAATCTAACGGTTTAAGCACACCATACAGTCCTGACAGAATTCCTAAATGCTCATTGACATAAGTAGCGGTATCTTTGTCCATATCATACATATCGAGCCCAGTATAGACATCACCATCGAACAGGTAACCTGCAGGCTTGGCGGCATTATCGGAAGCCTCATTAGTGAACGGTTGCTCTTTGCTCCAACGCCATTGTTGATTGCGTGTGGCATTAAGCTGAGCCAAATCATCAGATATTCTCATTAGCTCTTGTAGGTCAACTGGTTCTTTTGATTTTAGTACTTTCATCAGTTCTTGTGAGCGTTCGATCAGCTCGGGCTGACTATAGTAGTTGCCTAAGTTTACTGGTATGGCGTCTGTTTCGTTCAGAGACTTGGCAGGGGAGAGTAAAAAATACATGGCTATTCCTTATTATAATGAGTCAATAGTCCAAATTAACAATGGAGATATCAAAGTGTTTCTCCTCTCTATTATACGGTAGTTGTAGGAGGAAGTTGACTGACTCATCACTGTTTTAGGTTTTTTATATCATGCTTAGAATGTGTATAAATTTAAAGAGTTATAGAAAATATCGATAGAGTAGATTGTACAAAATGCTGCGTATTTCTGAAAAATAAAAATTCTCAATATAACAATAAAGACTGAGATATGACACAAATCAATGAATTTTTCTTTTACTTGCGCGTCATCATTAGACAATGAAACTTGATGAATGATATCTCTATAATAAAAAGGCATGATGGAAAACTATCTATCATTTATTAAATTGATAACCTTTGGTCGCTGTAATGGATTAGTCATGATCAAAGGGTTTTGTCCCCTGTGCTTTTTAGGATGTGCGTTGAGGGTATTAAAGGTAGTCGTGAAACGTAAATATAGTCATTGGACGTAAGTAAGGAGACGGTATGAAAATCGGTGTAATCAGTGCAGATATCACGAGCGAGAGCCGTGTAGCCATAACCCCAGACGCAGTCAAAAAGTTGCGCAAACTTGGGTTTGAAGTCGTCATTCAGTCAGGTGCAGGTCAGGCAGCATATTATGCTGATGCGTTGTATCAGGCTGCGGGTGCCGACATTGCAAGTAGTCGCACCGAGGTGATTAGCCAGTCTAAGATTATTACCACCGTCAATGACCTACCAGCTGAAGCTACCCAAAGCTTGTCGTCTGGTCAGATCGTCATTGGTATGCTCGACCCGTATCGCAACACTCAGCTTGACACTTATGCGGCCAAAGGCGCGACTGTATTTGCGATGGAATTATTGCCTCGTACACTGTCACGTGCACAGAATATGGATGTATTGTCATCACAAGCCAACCTTGCTGGTTATAAAGCCGTATTGCTGGCGGCCAATGAGTATTCGCGTCCTTTCCCCATGTTTATGACCTCAGCAGGGACAGTCAAACCAGCCAAGGTCGTTATCTTGGGCGTTGGTGTTGCAGGTTTGCAGGCGATTGCGACGGCGAAGCGTTTGGGTGCAGTGGTAGAAGCCAGCGACTTACGTCCGACTGCTCGCGAGCAAGTGGAATCACTTGGTGGTAAATGGCTTGATGTGCCGATGAGCGCAGAAGAGGCTGAAACAGCCAAGTCTACCGGCGGTTATGCGTGGACGCCATCAGAGCAATATGTCAAAGACCAAGCCGCTGTCGTAGATAAAGCGCTCAGCAACGCTGACATCGTTATTACTACAGCGCAGATTCCTGGTCGTAATGCCCCGCGTCTGGTACATGGCGCAACGCTTGCCAAAATGAAGGCGGGATCTGTATTAATTGATATGGCTGCAGGTACAGGTGGTAACGTTGAAGGCAGTGTGCCGAACGAAACCATCACCACAGACAACGGTGTACGTATCGTCGGTGCTGCCAATATTCCGTCACAGCTCGCAGCACAGTCTTCAGACTTGTATGCAAACAACCTTGTTAATTTTATCACGACATTGATTGCACCTGCTGGCGATGACGCTTCAGCTAACTTGGCACTTAACTTAGACATGGAAGACGAAATTCAGGGCGCACTGGCAGTGACACATGATAGTCAGGTACGACTAGCCAAACGCTAGTTTAACTATTTACTACCACATATTTTGTCACTACACATTTGCCAGTAATGAATAAATTTTTAGGAGGATTAGATGATTGCCACTATTTTAGCTGCAGCACCAGCCGGTGCAGCCATGAGTAGCACACCATTTGTAGCGATTTTCACTGTATTTGTGCTCGCTGTTTTTGTTGGATACTACGTGGTTTGGGGCGTTACGCCTGCATTGCACACGCCATTGATGGCAGTAACCAATGCTTTGTCAAGTATCGTCATCGTGGGTGCGATGCTACAGACCGTCAATATTGATGGCTCAATGTTTACGCCGACTAGTTTACTTGGTGCCTTTGCGGTATTTTTGGCCAGTATTAATATTTTTGGTGGTTTTGCCGTGACTGAGCGTATGCTTGCCATGTTTAAACCGAAAGTAAAAAAAGCACCAGTAGCAACCACTGATGTTGGAGGTGACGCATGAATGATTTATCAACAATGATTGCGGCAAATGCAGATTGGTTCTATCTAGTCGGCGCTATCCTTTTTGTCTTAACGTTACGTGGTTTGTCTAGCCCAAAGACAGCGATTCGTGGTAACCGCTTTGGTATGGCAGCAATGGCAATTGCTGTTGTAACGACCTTCTTTCTAGCAGAAGGCCCTGTGCTTTGGTTGATCATCGGTGCGATGATTTTGGGTGCGCTTGTTGGCATGTGGAAAGCGAAAACAGTTGCCATGACTCAGATGCCAGAAACGGTTGCTTTGATGCATTCGTTTGTTGGTTTAGCAGCGGTTGCGATTGCACTGGCGACGGTATTGCACACTGAACAGCAGCATGGTGCCGTTGCTCGTGTAGAGCTATTTATTGGTTGCTTCATCGGTGCGATTACTTTCTCAGCTTCAGTCTTTGCCTTTGGTAAACTGGCAGCGAAAAGCTGGGCTAAAACACTGGTCGGCGGCTGGGTAAAACCTGTTCAAGCGCTATTATTCATTGCGATGATTGGTTTTGGCGGCGTGTATTTCGTCACTGATTCATTACCAGCATTTTATGCGATGGCAGTGATTGCGGTTATCTTTGGTTGGATGTGGATTGCGCCAATCGGTGGTGGTGATATGCCAGTAGTGGTATCACTATTGAACTCTTTCTCAGGTTGGGCAGCAGCAGGTATTGGTTTCACCCTTGGTAACTCGATGCTGATTATCGCAGGTTCGCTGGTCGGTTCATCAGGTGCGATTTTGTCTTATATCATGTGTAAAGCCATGAACCGCTCACTACTTAACGTCTTGTTTGGTGGTATGGGTACGTCAGCCGTGGCAGCAGGCGGAGATGATGGTGCGCCAAAGAACTATAAAGCAGGTTCTGCAGAAGACGCAGGGTTCCTTATGTCTAATGCCAGTAACGTGGTCATCGTACCAGGTTATGGAATGGCGCAGGGCCGCGCACAGAATGCAGTAAAAGAGTTGTATGAGCTATTAAAAGAAGAAGGTGTCAATGTTCGCTTTGCCATTCACCCAGTTGCGGGTCGTATGCCAGGGCACATGAACGTCCTGCTGGCTGAAGCGGATGTACCTTATGATGATATTTTAGAAATGGACGAGATCAACTCAGACTTCGCGAGTACGGATGTGGTCTTGGTTATTGGTGCAAATGATGTTGTGAATCCATCTGCGAAAGATGATCCTACCTCACCAATTTTTGGTATGCCGATTCTAGAAGTCAGCAAAGCCCAGACGGTCATGGTCATCAAGCGTTCAATGAGTACTGGTTATGCAGGTCTGGATAACAGCTTGTTCTACATGGACAAAACGATGATGATCTTTGGTGATGCAAAGAAAATGGTCGAAGAGATGGTACGTACTATCAATGGCGGCGGTCATTAATCTCTAAGCTATGTTTTTAACCATGATTATTTACAGATAAGTTTTCAAATAAAGAAAGTCACTCAGGTGGCTTTTTTGCGTTAAAGTGGGCGGCACTTATTAACCGACTATAGACTGAGGTTGTTTCCAGTTACGGTCAGCTTTTAATGAGTACAATATTAACAGTGCTTTATATACTTAGTATACGGTTTGCATCTGATTAGCTTGTTAGACAATTTGAACTACTATCAACGATAGACAACCACCAATTATAAATACGATGAACTAAGAGAAAGATTTATGAACATGCTACTGCGTTTTTTTATTATGGTCAGCTTACTTAAACAACAGCTTAAGCATCAACCGACGAGCGAGACAATTAGCTTAGAGACATTAACCGCGCCGACCGTCCGTCATTATCGAATTTTGCCACATGATATGGGATTTCGCGATCACTTGCCCAATTATCGTTATCTGTCATTTATTGAGCTAAACGTGACACGTTGGGTAAAGGCTTGCTGCCACCAGAAAGGCATTAAGCCGCTGAATTGGGTGATTGCCATGCAGGAGATGATCTATCTTAAGCAAATTAAATTTTTGGATAAAATGACACTGAGTAGTGCGGTCGCAGGATGGGATCATAAATACGTATATTTTGAGCATCGATTTTTTGTAAAAAATCAGTTGATGGGCGTTGGTATGACCAAGTTTGTCTTTACAGATAATAAAGGTATGCGCACACCAGAAGTATTAGACATGATTGGCGAGCAGTTAACAGACACTATTAACACATGGAATGAGCATCAAGTCGCTGTAAAATCGATTAAATCAGCCTAAACCATATCGCAAAACAGTATGGAAAAGCAGCATCGTAAAACAACTTGGCTATAATCATTTGCTGAATTTTGGTAGGATAGAGCCCATAAGTCGTCAGTATTAGGACGATAGCCTCTAAAACGATAGCATCGTTTTTAAAGTGATGATTCTCAACACTACTAAAAATAAGGTACCGTTATGACACCACAAAAATTAAAATGGACAGACAGCTTAGATATCGCGATTGAGCTTTATGAGAAATTCCCTGAGACAGACCCACAGTACATTCGCTTTACTGATTTGCATCGCTGGGTCACTGAGCTTGAAGGCTTTGATGATGATCCACAACGCTCAAACGAAGGTATCTTAGAAGCCATTCAAATGAATTGGATTGATGAAGCAGATTAATTGCTTAGGTCTGCCAGTATTAACATAGATAGAAAATAAATAAAAGATAGAGAAGGCCGCATCATGACATCACAAATTAAAGAGCTGCCAGAAGCAATAGCTTGTAGCGGTATCAGCGTTCGTACTACTAACAACGCTGAGATCAGCCATGACACTGCCAAGCTCGGCAGATTATGGCAAAAATTTTACCAAAATTATGCGGGTGAACTCGCTGAGGGTGAAGACATTTATGGTGTCTATCACAACTACGAAAGTGATGATCTAGCAGGGGCGTTTGACGTTGTAGCCAGTTGGAAAAAAGCTAGCGAGCAACAAGACGCTCAGTCAGGTAGCGACAGTGTGGCCAATGCCACTAACCTAGTAACGGTTGAAATTCCTGCAGGAAAGTATCTGGTATTTTCTCAAGAAGGACACATGCCAAATACTGTGATGAATGCATGGGAAAGTGCTTGGGAGTATTTTAATACGCCAGATTGCGAGCATACCCGTACTTTTAAGGTAGATTTTGAGCATTATATCGATGGTAATTTAGAATACGGTCAAGTCGATGTTTATATTGGTATAGAATAAAACCAGTATGAGATAAATCTATTAAAGCAATAAAAAGCGCCAAGTCTGCTATCGGACTTGGCGCTTTTTTAATTTTATCAATGATGATTAATCTAAAAGTAAGTTTTCTAAAATGCCTTCATAAATCTGCGCCAACCTTCCTAAATCATCGACTTCTACTTTTTCATCGACCTGATGAATTGTTGCATTACGTACACCCAGTTCGACCACTTGGGCGCCAGTTGGTGCGATAAAGCGTCCATCAGAAGTACCACCAGAAGTTGATAGCGTTGTATCGATATCAGTTACTTTTTTGATGGCGTTCTGACATGCTGAAACCAATTTTCCCTCAGGAGTCAAAAACGGCTGGCCAGATAATTTCCAATGAATATCGTAGCTTGCTTTACTGTTGGCAAAGTGCTTATCAAAGATAGCATGTGTTTTAGCCTTTAGTTCATCTTCAGTAGTTTCAGTTGAAAAACGGAAGTTAAAGACAACGTTTAGCGTTTCAGGAATAACATTGGTTGCGCCCGTACCACCGTTGATATTTGATATTTGCAACGACGTGGCTGGGAAATAGTCGTTACCGTTGTCCCATGCAGTCGAATTCAGTTCAGACAGGGCAGACATGGCTGCATGAATCGGATTAGAGGCCAGATGCGGATAGGCAACATGGCCTTGTTTACCTGTAACGGTAAGCTCAGCACCGAGTGAGCCACGGCGACCATTTTTGATGATATCGCCTAACGTATCGGTACTTGATGGTTCGCCAACGAGACAATAGGTGATTTTTTCTTGACGCGCTTCTAAAGTCTCGATGACTTTGACCGTACCATTGATTGACGGGCCTTCTTCATCTGAAGTGATCAAAAAGGCAATAGAACCATTATGTTCAGGATAGTTGGCGACAAAACGTTCGGCTGCGATAGTAAAAGCGGCAATGCCCGTTTTCATATCGGCGGCACCGCGCGCCCATAAATACCCATCAGCGATGGTTGGTGCGAAAGGAGGGTAGGTCCAGTTTTTTTCGTCCCCTGTTGGTACGACATCAGTATGACCAGCAAAACAAATGACAGGATTAGTGGTACCGCGACGTGCCCACAAGTTTTTTACTTCGGCATGTTCACCGCTTTGATCTCTATCACCAAAATACATAAACTCACAGTCAAACCCTGCGTTACCTAAGCGCTCTGACAAGATGTCTTGGCAACCATCATCGTCTGGTGTTACTGAAGGGCGCTCCAACAGTGCAATACTTAACTCTAAGGTTTCTTGCTGATGAGTTGTCTGTTGAGATGCGCTTGATTGGTTATGAGAGTCAGACATGAATAAGCCTTTTGTATAATAAATTAAAATGGTAAATATAAATGAGTGGTAGAGGATAAATGCTAAATGGCTATTTCGATAAAGGGTACAAGACCATCACGGCGCATCCAAGTGGCGATAGAATAGCGTTGGCGATATGCAGTTTGTACTTGATGACGTAAGTCGCTGTCAAAAATAATCAGTCTATTGGCAACTGGCATAACCTCGTGATGGATACCATGCTTATCAACGACCTCTAGCGCACCGCCATCGGTTGCTTCCCAGTCATCATTGAGATAAAAAACTGCTGAGATAACGCGTTCATCACGTCCAGCAGGATTGTCACTGTGCCATTGATAGCCAAATCCAGTCGGATAGCACGCATAATGTGCTTCACTATGGCGAATACCAGCGAACAAACTACGATTAAATAGTGAGGCCAAAGTATTGATGCTTTGTAGATAAAAATAACCAGCAAAGAAGTTTTCAGTAATCCAGCGTATTCTATCACCGCGAATACCACTGATGCGAACACCAGCGGTTAGCGCTGCATCACGATAGTCAATAAAACCACTCTCTGCTTGCAGTGCTAATAATGCCGTACTATTGAATACATCATCAATGATGAGCCAACCGTCAGTGACAAAGGTATCGAGCTGTTTATCTGTCAGCTTATCTTCCCAGTTCACCGCAAAGTCAGACATCTGCAATACGTGCTGAGTAGGCGCTTTTTGATTAACATCGTCAGCGTTTGGCAATAGTAGTGGTGGATTATCCTGACCTATCGGATGATCAACGACCAACGCTGTTTTGTTAAGATTGCTAATAATCTGCGTCATTTTATCTCATTATTCTCAGTCAGCTGTCAATATACCGTCATTCAATGCGCTTTTATTGAAAGCACTTACTAAAACCACATTATCTTTTACTCTGCCTATGCTACCATAGATGCAATTTTTCTTATTTAAACTTTTGAGATTATGAACTATAAACACGCCTACCACGCTGGTAACTTTGCTGATGTGGTCAAACACATTTTATTGGTACAACTGCTCAATCAATTGGGGCAAAAAAACAAACCTTTTTATGTGCTTGACGCTTATGGCGGCCGTGGATTGTATTCACTAAGCAGTGAAGAATCGCGCAAAACAGGTGAGGCCAAAGGTGGTATTCAAGCTATTCTAAAAGCAGATACCGAAAAGGCTCCAGCTGCTATCAAAGATTATATGGAAGGTATCAAGCAAGCCAAATTCACTTATGATAATAAAGTCTATCCTGGTTCGCCTTGGTGGATTGCCCATCATATCGAAAAAAATTCAGATGCTGGCGTTCGCGGCGAAGCTTTTGAAGCAAAAGCTAGCGAATATGATGCCTTGAACTATCAGCTACATAAATTACCAATTGGTATTCATCATCGTGATGCCTTTGAAGGTATTACCGCTGTTATTCCACCAAAAGAAAAACGTGGTCTGATTCTGTTGGATCCTCCTTTTGAGCAAGAGCATAAAGACTTTACACGTCTTATTGATTTGCTAGTGGCGTCTTACAATAAATGGCCACAAGGTACTTATGCGCTTTGGTTTCCTATCAAAAACATCGAAGCTGTTGAGCTGTTTTATAAAAAGCTGAAACGTACTGAGATTAGACGTCAGTTAGTTTGTGAGTTAAACATCTATCCTAACGATATTGCAGTAGGTCTGAACGGTACTGGTATGTTAATTATCAATCCGCCATGGCAGTTTGACAACCGTGCGCGTGAGATATTACGTTTCTTGCAGCCAATACTAAAAGTTGATGATGCACCAGACTTGACGCCTGATAGTGCGACCAACGTACGCTGGCTCGTCGGCGAATAGCAATAACGGCCAATAAGGATATTAAGATGACGACTCAGCCACCTATCGGCCAACCGAATAATGCGCCTTTGAACAACGAATCTTTAAACGATGGCTCGTTGCAGGACAATGCAGCAACCCAGCCTCCGTTTGTTGATGAGCATGAGTTTAATATCCGCCTAGCGGATAACGATAGTTACGATGGTTTGACATTTGAGGTGATTGAAGCTGAAGTAGCCGAAGGTAAACGGGTAGTTAGTCGCGGTGTCTATTTAGCACCTAATTTGATTACAACCTTATCACTACTGTCAGGTTTTTACTCGATTTTAGCGAGTACCCAAGGCGAGTTCTACAAAGCAGCTTTGGCTATCTTTTTATCTGGTATTCTTGATGGTGCAGATGGTCGTGTCGCGCGGATGCTCAATGCGCAAAGTCCATTTGGTGAGCAATACGATTCTTTAGCAGATATGCTAGCGTTTGGTGTTGCACCTGCCATCTTAATTTATAGCTTTGCATTAGAGCCGTTGGGTCGTATCGGTATTGGCTGTGCATTTGTCTTTACTGCTTGTGCCGCTTTTCGTCTTGCACGTTTTAACGTTCAAGTCGGCATCGTTGATAAAAAGTACTTTGTTGGTTTAGCCAGTCCACTTGCTGCTATATTGGTGACATCTGCTGTCATGGTTGCAGTCGATCATAATGAATGGATTGGTCAATACGATACAGCTGTCATGCTATTGTTTGCAGCTTGGGTTGTGACTTGCGGTTTATTAATGGTCAGCAATGTCAAGTACTATAGCTTTAAAGAGTTTGACAAAAAGAAAGTACCTTTTGTGGTGCTTATCATTGGGGTGCTGGTCATGAGCATTGTGCTTTATGACATTCCTGTTGGCATTCTAGCTATTGGTATTATTTATGCGTTATCAGGTATTGTGACCACGATTAAAACGAAAGTGAAAAGCTAAGCGCTGTATTTAGATTTTAAAAAGAGGAACTTACCGTCAGGTAAGTTCCTTTTTTGTGCGTGATGTAGCACATTAGCCATTATGAAAAGCTGAATATATAGATATAAAAGCCACTATTTAAAGTTTAATAATGATAGGTTAGAGAAATAGGGTGCAACTGATAAAAAATAGTTGAGGTTATTTATAGACTTTCCTTGTTTTCTATTCAGAACTCCGTATAATGCCACCCAGTCGAAAGGGAAGTAGATGGTTAATTTGAATGATATAAATTATTTGAATTAAATAGAAAATACTTCTTGACTTACAGTTTAAAGAG
>NZ_JBQSVK010000022.1:0-43989 GCF_052376195.1 Psychrobacter sp. AOP7-B1-25 | reverse complement strand
AAATCATTACAGACAATGGCTGCTTAGCCTTGCGATAAGTACAGTTAGTATGACTACGTCAATACTTATTTAGGCAACAAAACTTTATCGATCACGTGTACGACACCGTTGTTGGCAGCAATATCAGTTTTTACAATATTGGTTGTACGACCGTTTTCATCTTTCAATTGGCCTTGGTCCGTTACCATCAGTGTGTCTTTGCTAAGCATAGCGATCGCACCTGGCTGTATATCTTCAGCATATACTGGCGCAGCGCCGTTAATCACATGATAGCCCAATATTTTGGTCAGCAATGGCTTGTTGGCAAACAATTGATCTTTTGTCATACCTGTTTCTTGCAATACTTGTGCAAATGCTTCGTTGGTTGGTGCAAAGATAGTGAAATTAGCATTAGGATTAGACAGTGGTGCAGCGAAACCTGCTGCTTCTACTGCTTCAACCAATAATGAGAAGTCAGCATTGCTTTGTGCAATCTGTACCACGTTCATATCCGACACAGCTTGACTACTTGTAGGGGTTTGAGTTGACACATCTTCACTGCTACTTGGTGTCATGTTATTACAAGCACTCAGTCCTGCAATTGAAAGTGCCAATGTACCCATAGTAGCAATTTTAGTAAGTTTCATAGTCATATCCTTAAGTATTGATGATTGAGTATTCTCAAATGATGGTAATGTCATCTTAATGGTTAATTTGCATTTCGTAGACAACCATTACGTCGATGAAAACGGCTTTAGTAAAAGCGATTAACACTCATTAGTAAGTATTACTTACGAAATGCTAATTCTTCTGAAATCAAATTAGCATCTCAAAAAAGTTTATCAAGATACCTTTACGCTGTTTTTGTAGTGGCGGTGTAAGTTCTGTCTGACTTTTAAGTGTCATGTTTGTCGTTAGTTTATACAAGCAAAGCTTTATGTAATCTTTGAGTGAATAATGATTCATTTATGCCTATTTTTTTGTGCAAAAAATTCTCATATCATATTCGAAATATGGACAGCATATTAAAGTATGTCCACAATCTAATCGGTAGTCATTTAGATGGATTGAAAATAGCTAACTCTTACCAAACAGTGCTAAACGATGTCGAATAACTGACTAATAATTCGATATTATTTGCGCTATCTTGCTTGTTTGACTGCCACCTATCTCATTTTTACGACCATTTATAAAATGAGGACATGCCCTAGTTATATTGCCAAAGCGGAATAAGCACGACACCATGTGATATGTGATTTTCATGCTAAAATGAAGCATATTTCACGACTCCTTTATAAAACCTTGAACCTTATTTGTTACTCCTTTTTTCTATAACATTGACGATATAAGCAGCGCTCCTATGACCCAAGCAACTGACTCACAAACCGATGCAACTTCTAGCCCATCACAATCTGCCGATGACTTTGTCCTGACACCACCTGCCGTATTTCCTTATAAAGAGCAACAACTAACCGCAAGAGCACGTATTACTGAGCAAATGGCATCACGGATCTTGATGCTAGATGGAGCGATGGGTACACAGATTCAGACCTATAAATTAGAAGAAGCCGATTATCGTGGTGAGCGTTTTGCAGATATTAGCCAAGACGTACGCGGTAATAACGACCTGCTGGTGCTCTCACAACCACAGATGATTAAAGAGATTCATGATGATCATCTTGGTGCTGGTGCAGATATCATCGAAACCAATAGCTTTAATGGTACGCGCCTGTCGATGGCCGATTACGATATGCAGTATCTGGTACCTGAGCTAAATAAAGAAGCGGCCAGACTGGCACGCGAGGCCGCCGATGCCTTTACTGCAAAAACACCAGACAAGCCGCGTTTTGTCGCGGGTGTGGTTGGCCCCACTTCACGTACCTGCTCGATATCACCGGATGTCAACGATCCTGCGTTTCGTAATATTACCTTTGATGAGCTAGTACTTAACTACCGTGAAGCGACATTGGCCTTGATTGAAGGTGGTGTCGACCTTATTCTGATCGAAACTATTTTTGACACGCTCAATGCCAAAGCAGCAATCTTTGCGATCACTGGCGTGTTTGACGATATTGGATTTGAGCTGCCGATTATGATTTCGGGTACGATTACTGATGCGTCAGGACGCACGCTATCAGGGCAAACGGCTGAAGCGTTTTATAACTCGGTTCGTCATGCCAAACCTTTATCAGTCGGCTTCAACTGCGCGCTCGGTGCCGATGCGCTGCGCCCGCATATTCAAACGTTATCCAATATCGCTGACACTTATGTCTCAGCGCATCCAAACGCCGGTCTGCCCAATGAGTTCGGTGAGTACGATGAAACGGCTGAAGAGACGGCAGCATTGCTAGAAGGCTTTGCCAAAGCAGGTATCTTAAACATCGTCGGCGGCTGCTGTGGTACTAGGCCAGAACACATCCGCCAAATCGCCAATATGGTAAAAAACTATGCACCGCGCGTGATTCCTGAAATCGCGCCTGCCTGCCGCTTGTCTGGACTTGAGCCATTTACCATCAATACTGATAGCTTGTTTGTCAATGTCGGTGAACGTACCAACGTGACAGGTTCTAAAAAATTCTTACGCTTGATCAAAACCGAAGCCTACACCGAGGCGCTTGATGTCGCCCGTGACCAAGTAGAGGGCGGCGCACAAATCGTCGACATCAATATGGATGAGGGCATGCTCGACTCCAAGCAAGCCATGATTCACTTTGTCAATCTCGTATCAGGCGAGCCAGATATCAGCCGTGTACCGCTGATGATTGACTCCTCTAAATGGGACATCATCGAAGAAGGGCTAAAGCGCACGCAGGGTAAATCTGTCGTCAACTCTATCTCGCTCAAAGAAGGGCATGATGAGTTTGTCGAAAAAGCCAAACTGTGTATGCGTTACGGTGCCGCCATTATCGTGATGGCCTTTGACGAAGACGGTCAGGCCGATACTTACGAGCGCAAAATCGAAATCTGCCAACGCAGCTATGATGTACTGGTCAATGAAGTTGGCTTCCCATCTGAAGACATTATTTTTGACCCTAATATCTTTGCCGTCGCAACCGGCATCACCGAGCACAATAACTACGGTGCTGACTTTATTAATGCGACTAAATGGATCACTGAAAACCTGCCTAATGCCATGGTATCGGGCGGTGTGTCTAACGTATCGTTTAGTTTCCGTGGCAACCCAATCCGTGAAGCGATCAACTCGGTATTCTTATTTCACGCGATCAAAAACGGCCTGACCATGGGTATCGTCAACCCTGCCATGCTTGAGTTATATGATGATATTCCAAAGGAAGCGCGTGACGCTATCGAAGACGTCATGCTCAACCGCAATCAAGGCGAGACTGGTCAAGATGCCACCGAGCGTCTGATGACCATCGCTGAAAACTACCAAGATGGCGGTAAGAAAAAAGACAGTACAGTCGATATGAGCTGGCGTGAAGGTACAGTAGAAGAGCGCATCGCCCATGCTCTAGTCAAAGGCATTACTACCTTTATCGAAGCAGATACCAAAGAAGCGTGGGAGAAATACCCCAAGCCGCTAGAAGTCATCGAAGGCCCATTGATGGACGGTATGAATATCGTCGGTGATTTATTTGGTGCAGGTAAAATGTTCCTACCGCAAGTGGTCAAGTCTGCCCGCGTAATGAAGCAGTCAGTCGCTTGGCTCAACCCGTATATCGAAGCCGAAAAGGTCGAAGGCGAAGTCAAAGGTAAAATCCTGATGGCAACCGTCAAAGGCGACGTGCATGATATCGGTAAAAACATCGTCGGCGTGGTACTCGGCTGTAATGGCTATGACATCATTGACCTCGGCGTGATGGTACCCTGTGAGACCATCCTAGATACCGCAATCAAAGAAAAAGTCGATATCATCGGTCTGTCTGGTCTAATTACCCCAAGTCTCGATGAGATGGTCTATGTGGCCAAGCAAATGCAAGAGCGCGGCATGACCTTACCACTTATGATTGGCGGTGCGACCACTTCCAAAGCGCATACCGCAGTTAAAGTGGAGCCGCAATATCAAAACGATGGCGTCATCTATGTCACTGATGCCTCGCGCTCAGTCGGTGTGGTGACCAAGCTCCTCTCAAAAGAGCATCGTCAAGCGCTAATCGATGAGACCCGCGAAGAGTATACTAAGGTACGTGAGCGTCTGGCCAAGCGTAAGCCAAAAGCGGCAAAAATCACCTATGCTGAGTCAATTAAAATGGGCTTTAAAGGTGACTGGGATAATTATGTGCCACCAGTACCTAATAAACTGGGGCAAGTGATATTGGATGACTACCCCATCACTAATTTGCTGCCGTATATTGACTGGACGCCTTTCTTTATCTCTTGGGGACTGGCAGGTAAGTATCCAAAGATCTTGCAAGATGATGTGGTCGGCGAAGCGGCTCGTGACCTGTTTAATAATGCCAATGAGCTGATGCAAAAGATGATTGATGAAAAATCAATCGTCGCTAAAGGGGTATTTAAACTCATGCCCGCTCGCCGTACTGATGCGGACACCGTGACGGTCTATGACAATGCGCCTGGTAATGGTGGCAGCCCAACCTATCAGTTCGAGCATTTACGTCAACAAAGCGATAAAGCCAGTGGCAAGCCGAACTTTAGCCTAGCTGACTTTATCTCGCCATCAGAGACACATACCGATCACTTGGGCGGCTTTACTGTCTCTATCGTCGGTACAGAAGCACTCGCTGAGCAATATAAAGCGGCAGGCGATGACTATAATGCCATTATGGTACAGGCACTGTCTGACCGCCTAGCCGAAGCATTCGCTGAGCATCTGCATGAGCTGATACGTAAAGAGTATTGGGGCTATCAGCCAACTGAGTCACTCACTAATGATGAGATGATTAAAGAGAAATACGTCGGCATCCGCCCTGCGCCTGGCTACCCTGCTTGCCCTGAGCATACCGAAAAAGGCAAATTGTTTGATTGGCTGGGTACGGTCGATGCTATCGGTACAACACTAACCGAAAGCTATGCGATGTGGCCTGCGTCATCGGTCAGCGGATTCTATTACTCGCATCCTGATAGTGAATACTTCAACGTCGGTAAAATCAGTCGTGATCAGTTAGAGAGCTATGCTGAGCGTAAAGGCTGGGATATGAAGACTGCTGAGAAGTGGTTGAATCCGAACTTATAGTCGATTGGCTAATCAAGCTATAGAAACCTAATAGTTCTTTTTTGGCTTACTCATTTAATATGGGTAAGCCATTTTTTATGGTATTTAATTTTGCCTATCCTCAGCTCACTATCATTAACTTAGTTAGTATGATGATAAATATTAATAAAATTAGTATTCTAACTATTTTACTAGATATTTTTTCTCACAAGTTTCTATGTGGCAAAAGAATATCCAAAACAGAAAACTCTCTCAATCCACCCTATTGGCAAGCTTTTACTAACCAGCTTAGCTTTGATAGCTAACCTTTTTTGCTTCCTATTTCTTTGATAACCACCTTTGCTATTTTAATTATCTAGAAAATACTTTTTGGATTGGATTAATCAAAAGATGTTTGATATATTCATAAATAATAATTTAAATATTCTTTTCCCAATATATTATTCAAGGGGGTGTTAGGCGCTAATATTTGAGCTGAGTAAGATTTTATATTTTTTTAATCAAGGAGAGATAAAAATGAAATCATTTAAAGTAGCCTTATTAACCTTATCAATGGCTCTGTTACTACAAGGTTGTGGTAACGATTCAGATTCAGATGGAACACCTACAACTCCCCCTGACCAACCAGATATTACGCAACCTGATCAGCCTAATATAGATACCGAAATTGTTGGAATGTGGAATAGCGATGATACCGCTGATGGGGAACTATCAACAATTATATTCATGGATGATGGAACCTATATACAGGCACAAGTTGATAGCAGTCAGTTGACTAGTGAACCTGAAAACGGTGTAGAACTAGGAAATTATAGCGTTAGTAGTACAGAAGGTAAGCTCACTGCTACGCCTATTTTTGATAAAAACGGTACTTCTGGGTTGTCAGACTCTGTTATTCGCTATGCTCAAATATCTAACGGTAGGCTTACCTTGAAGGTAGATGAAAACGGCAATGGCGTTATCGATAGTAATGAAAGCTATCGCTTCTCAGAAACTAAGTCTGAAGGTATCTTAGGACCTTGGAACTTTGATGATACTGATGACAATGAACTTATTGGCTTGGCATTTTTAGAAAATGGCACTTATATCCAAGTGCAAATTGATGAAGACGGGTCAGTCAATAATTCCGAAAATGGTATGGAATGGGGTAACTACACTGTTGATGCTGTTACTAGTCAACTATCTACGACTATAATTTACGACGATAATGCGGGTACTGGGTTGTCAGAACCACGTACACGTTATGCTCGAGTGACAAACGATACATCTCTTAATATTGAAGTGGACGACAACCAAGATAATATCATAGACGATGACGAAATATTCAAATTCTCAAGACCCTAGTCTAGAAAGTCTCTAGACCCTCACCAGCTCTAAGGACTTTATAAAATATAACTTGATGATCATGATCCAATAATTCAAGATTTTTAGACCATTGCATCATTTAACTTCAAACGCTAGCAGCCTTCAAAATTTACTTATAACAGCATTCAATCAATCAAGATAGGGTTGAATGCTTTAATTTAATCAGCCTTACCTTTAGTCCGTCGACACCGCTCAGAACAGTAAATCACCTGCTCCCAATCCTTTTCCCACTTCTTGCGCCACGTAAATGGGCGCTGGCAGACGGGGCAAGTTTTTTGCGGTAGGTTTACTTTTTTATGTGCCATCACCTGCTCCTTTATCTTTATCTTTCCAAATTTTTATGACCAAACCTGAGCTTTATTGTTGATGCTCGACACCTTCATATTTTTTCACCCGTCGGCACTGGTCTGAGCAATAAACCATATTGTCCCAGTTTTTATCCAGCTTCTTTGTCCAGCTAAACTCGCGCTCACAAACTGGACATTCTTTTTTGCGGACGTTCTTCTTTTTGTGCGCCATAGCTTTCTCATTGGTTTGTTTACTACATTAGTCACTGGTCACTATAGTCTACTAATCATAATCGTCAAATATCTTATTTAGGCGATTGAGACTATTGACGATCAGCTTGCCTGATTGATCAGTGCTGGTATCAATCGCCAGCTTCTCATCCATACGCATCGTTAATGGCGCCAGTGCTTCTTTGAGAGCATTTGCCATCAGTGCAGTCTGCTGCTGCACATCAGGTATATTGCTCTCTACTAGCTGGTTATCATTTACCTGAGTATCATTATTGCCAACCAAGCTATCTGCCATTTTTTGCGCTAGTTGCTCTACCGCATTGACCAGCTGCACCATGAGCTGTTTTTGTACATATTGATTTTGCTTGAGATGCTCGCCTTCGGCTTTATGATCATGCTTATAGATTTGTATCAGCTGGCTCATACTCTTCTCAAAGCCATTGTCGATGCTGTCGCTGACCACTTTGGCATTGTTCATCAGGCTATCGGCGAGGACTTTTTGTGCTTCTATCTGCGCCTCAATCTGAGTATCTAACTGTGCTTGTTGCCCTGCTGCGCGTAAGCGAGCGATTTTCTCTGGATCATTTTTTGATAAGTAGGTTTCAAACTGGCTACTAATGGCATTGAAACCACTGGCCAAGTCGACCAGTTGCGCGACGATACGCGCACCTGTATCACCATCTTCACCGCCCATCGCTTTGTTACGTAAGAAGTCCGCTTTGATCTGCTCCCAACGTGCTTTTTCTTCTTCGCTCAAGGTGCCGCGCATCTCACCGAGTTTGAGTAAATTACTCTCCGCGCCTTGGGTCAATAGCTGCGACTCGCCCAAATAGTGATCATCTATTAGCTGGTTCAGCTCACTTTCATTCATGACCGCCGACAGCTTTTCGGTCATCTTATTCATATTACGATAACTGCCTTGCAGCTTAAATATCGGCTCAACACGGTATTTATCATCTTGTGAAGCAGAGGCAATATAGGCCTGATTGACGTCCAAAATAACCGATTGCACAGCAAACATATGACGCAAGATTGCGACAATTTCATTAATCTCTGAAGTACTATACGGATAGGTCAAATCGCTACTTTGTGCTTGGGCAAGGTTAGCATTGTCCGCTTTTGCCATTTTAATCAAACGATGTACATCGCTTAAATCACGGTTGGCCATTGGTGCAAGTACCGTATTAGAAGTCAGCGAGTTTTCGATATAACTGAGGGCAAACACCTCTTCCATACCGCTCATGATATCGCCTAAGTTGTAGATATCAGCACGGTTGGCCAGCATATCAGGCACTTTAAATGCCTCACCGCTTTCGGTGTATGGGTTACCTGCCATGACCACGCAGAATTTTTTGCCACGCATGTCATAGGTTTTGGTTTTACCTTGCCAAACGCCATCGATACGGCGTGTGCCATCACCTAATGAGATGAATTTTTGCAAAAACTCCGCATGTGTATGCTGAATATCATCGAGATAGAGCATGACGTTATTGCCCATCTCAAAGGCTAAGTTAATTTTATTCAGCTCTTCTCGGGCAGTCGCATTGGGCGCTTTTTCGGGATCTAACGAGGTGACATCGTGACCGAGCGATGGACAGTTAATCTTCATAAAGATTAAGCCCAAACGGTTTGCCACGTATTCCATCAAGGTCGTTTTACCATACCCTGGTGGCGATATCATCATCAGGATACCCATCAAATCGGTACGCTTATCTTCACCAACCGTACCCATCTGCTTAGCGAGGTTGTCACCGATAAGTGGCAGATAGCTCTCATTAATCAGGCGGTTACGTACAAATGAGGACAACGGACGCGGCATAAACTCGTCCAGCCGTAACGTTTCTTTTGAGTCATGCAGTATCTCTGAGCGCATGGCCAGATAACGTCTATAGGCAGGAATGACTTGGGTATCATGATGGTGTAGACGATTGAGAAAGTCATCAACGGCAAAGGTTAAGGTCTGCTGATGAATACGTGGATGCTCACCCAGCAGGTTATTGACTTGTATTTCAAGCGATACCTTGCCCGTACTACGCTCAAAGCTTTGCACTTGATTGAGCGGATTATTGATACTGGTCAATGACGTGATCGATGACATCGTCGACGAGGTGATTGAAGAAAATGATAAAGCAGATGATGTGGCATTGGCACCTTTAGTGCCTAGTCTGTTACTGCCTAAACCTTGGTTGCTTGAGGTTTTGTTACCTATTCCTTTAGCACCCAGCCCTTTAATAACCAATCCTTTATCAAAGCTGACACCTGAGTCAATCAGTCGCTGCACCAAAGCTTCACGTTGGGCATCGTTCAGCTGAGTGAGCAACACAGCAATCGCCTCTGGCACATAGTGACGGCCACTCTCTAGCTGCTGCTTGCGTAGCGCTTCTTTTTCTGCGATTTCGGCCAGCTGCTCTTCACTGAGCTCGCCATCTTCATCGGTACCATCCGCTGCTGCATTGGCCGAGTCAGTATCATCGTAAGTCTTATCAAGTAACGCATGAAACCATGTGGTCAATAGCTCATAGGCTGATTTTGGCTGAAAGCCAAGCTTGCCGATTGAGGATTGTAGTTGATCAAAACTGGCAGTCGCTTGCATACTAGCTGATGAAGCGCTTAGCGTTTGGCTTAGCTGCTCACACAACTGCTGCGCTTGTTGGCTGGTTTGCCAGTGTATTTTATGTGTACTGGTATTAGGGGTAACAGCTTGCATTGACTGCCCCATGACACTAACCAGATACTCACAGGCCAGTTGCACATAGCCTAGCTTAAAAATACTAGGTTTAAAGATACTAGCACTGTGATCGTCACTTATATTTTCATCTGTGTCTACAGTTGACTCTTTAACAACTTCATCATTACTGTCGTCGTTATAGGTGCTCACAAAATCACGCATCACTTGAGCCATGTCTTCGACCAATAGCGCTTTGGCCTTATCACTACCCAATGCACGGCGTAGCTGCTCGGCAGTCGCGGCTCGATCTGTCCAGTTACTCGCGCGCGTCAGTACAGACTCACTCAGCCAAGCGTCATAACCGAACTGGCGTAAGCTGTCTAAGCCAAGCGCTTGTACGATATTGAGCTGCCAATAAAACAACTGCGCCAATGCTCGTACTTGCGGGGTATAAATCAGCAGCCCTGCCTCACGTAGCGTCGGCAATATCTGCATCAGTAATAACGTCGCATCATGATCATGAATGCCTTTGTCATAACCTAGCTGATAGCGAGGGGTGGCGTACGCTTTGACCAATTTGGATAATGGACTGTCATTATCAATATCACCATTAACATCGAGGGTAATGATGGTCGCATCATATGCTTGATATAGACGCTCTTCGGTTAAACCGTCCTGACTGTTTTTGGCGCTCTCAATGATGCTGTAGGCCAAATACTCAGCGCGGTATACCTTGTCAGACTCAGAAGCGATATTCATATCCCAATACGGACGCAAAGCGTTCAGCTCAGCATTATTAAGCACTTCATAATAGTCTGTGCCCGTTAGATGCAGGTTTAATACACGTGTTCCATCTGACTGCTGACGACTCAATAAAGTCAAATCCAATGGCTGAGTATTGACCGAAAAGCGGTGCTTGCCCAGTTTGATGATCTGACCACCATCTTCAAACAAGTCCGACTTGTCTTTTAGACTCTTATAACTCTCGATTTGAATGGCTTTTAGGCGAGCGTCGATGTCATCTGCTTTGACGCTAAAGTCCATCGCTTGTAACTCTTTTGCGATGTTACGGACTTTTTGTACCAGACCATCAGCCGCAAAATACGTATTGAGCGCTTCTTCCTCGGTAAAGCCTGTGACGCCAGTGCTTTGTGTCCGCTTCTTGATACTTTCGAGCATTCGCAGCGCGCCATCACCTAAGTTTTGCGCTTTACGGTTACGAGCATCGAGCAATTGCTGCTTGTGATTTTCAAAGGTCTCGTAAATCTCTTCACGCTTACTGATGATATCGGCTAAAAACTGATCGCCGCTGTTGGTCTCTGGATCAGCGAACTGGCTTTCTAATTCTTCTAACTGTACTAGCAACTTTGCCATTTGCTCATCTGATTTCTCAGGGGTATTGGCAATAGATAACGCATTGGCAATCGACTGCCCAAACAGTTTAAACTGCGCACCAAATTGCGCCACAGCCTCAGCCGAGCCTAAGTTTTTACGCTTATGATTAAGCTTGGCTTTGCTTTGGTTTAGACTGGCATAAATGGTCGATATATCGTCGATAATTTGCGTACGCACCGTGGCATCGGCTACATCCAACGTGCCCAGTAGCTCAGTTAGTAGATCCAAACCTTGCGCGGTCTCATCGATTTTCTCTAGTACTGGCTTTAGCTCCGCATTGGTTTCAGCGGTATTTAAGCGCTCACTGACATCGACCAGTGTGCCTTCGTAGCTTGATAGTGCCTCTTCACCACTCAAAAACAGTACGGTCTTTTCAGCCAACTCGCTCTCGGCTTCTTCTAACTGCGTCTGCAATGCTTGTAGCTTATCGGCATCTAAATAACGCAAATCCTCCAAACTAACCAAGCGGCCTTTTTGGCGTCTTAATGCGGACAACTGATCGACATAATCACTGGCAGACTCAAAGCTAGTAATGCGTATCTGTCGCAAAATCTCACTTTGCTGTGTATCAGCATCGCTTAATGCAGTTTGGGTTTTCTTTTGGATGCTTTGTACTTTAGCGAACTCGTCAATGACCAGCTCAGCCGTGGCCGTCACTTCTTTAATACTGCTGGCGACTTCGCTCAGCTCAGGCTCAGACAACCAGTAATAACTGTCAAAGAGGCGGCTGGTATTATTGGTCAGCTCTTCATAGAGCTTTTGTGACACGCTTTGATTATCAATCAGGCGCGTGATGCTATATAAGTCCGAGATGCCGCGTACCAGTTCTTTATTACCAATTTTGCCATAAAAACTGGTGCTCTCAGGCAACTCACTCACATACTCGTGTGAGGCATAAGGCGTGTGCCATATCTGCATCGGATGAATGCGAGATGGCTCACTTTGGTCGCTAAACAGCACCAAACGTCCATCCTCTGCCAACGCCATACCGTTACAGTAAATAGGGTTTGCCAATTGCTTCTTAATCAAGTTATAAGGAAACAGACCTGTAACGCCCAAGTCTCTGTCATAGAATAAGAATAGAACGTCTTCTCCGTTTGGCGATACAATTTTACGCTTAAATCGCAGGTCGGTAGCGCCAACATTATTGGCCTCAAACAGCTTATACTCACCGGTCTGTAGATAATAACCACCTGGAAACATGATGCCATGGTCTTCTGGTAGCTGAACACACGACTGTCCAATCGCATCCAACCGCATAACCGCTTCGGTCAAAGTGTTATAAACAAAATAACGGTAGTCCTCTTCGCGGTAAGGCAGTATTTTGAGCAGTATTAGACTGCCGACCTTGGCATAAGCAATCTCAGCATCAGTCAGCGATTGGGTGCGATCATTGACCGGTTCGCTATAAATCCCCTGGCCTGACTGCGTATTGTCCTCAATTTTGATAGTCAGATCGCCACCGACCGTTTCCACAAATATCGTATCCAAGATATTCATATGTGGATATTTGCCATTGATCATTTGATCACGGGTGGTCTCAATCCAGTCGAAATCATAGGCAGGCGGCAACTCGATATCACGCTCGCCTCGATTATCCACATAAGCGACTTGCGCCGACTCTGGCGTATCTTGACTAAAATCTAGCGCGAAACGGAACACTCGAATATCAGTGATGCGCTCACCAATCTGAAATGCCAACAGTAGCTTGCTGTCTTTCACTGTTATTTGAATCAAGCGCGTTTGCTTGTAATATCGGTATAGCTCATTGAAGTCTTGGACAAAAGCATCTTGATCTAAAAAAGTACCCTTTAAATCGACTTCTTCGAGCTGATATTCTTCTTCGTTACCAGCTGGCTCGTTCAGACGATATAGCGACAATACATCCTTAATATTGCTCGCACGCTTGAGCCCCATAAAGACGTTATAACCAAATAGCAGATAATCACCAACCTGCACCATATCCTGCGCCACACAGTTGTGCTCGGTACGAATACGAGTACGGGCGATGACTTGCATCTGGGTGCTGCCAAACTCTTCGAGACGCGCATTATTTAGCGTCTGCGTCTGCTGCTCTAAGCGGCTACCTTGCTCCGTCAGACGTTTTTTGATTAGCTCATAAGCATTGCCTGAAGCAACTGCCTGATCGGTTTGGTTTGCTTGTTTAGCATTATTATTGTCGTTGCTATCTGAGTTCTTTGAAGTTTGCGTATCCGCCATCGTTGCTCGTCCGTTTCTGTTTTTACATAATAAGAGAATGTTGGGCAATAGAGAAAATAAGGCACTTAGGGTTTGTTTAATAGGCCCTAACAAAGTAGCACTTGGCTAATCTAAGAAAACGAGTCATCACTGCTGTTTTTTTAGATTAGCCAACTCATCGTTATTCATCGTTCTGAATCACCGTGAGTTAGCCAAAAAAATCTGCCGCCTAAACGACAGATTTTTTATTTTAGAGAATATTACTTATTCATACTAAATGATAAAAACTTGCTTACTAATACTTGCATATTAAGACTAGGCCTTTAGATCCTATTAATAAGTCGTTTTATCATCATTTTGCTGGTTGGTTTTCATAGCTTGACTGGCCATCACACCGTTGATGATACCGCTCAATGTGTCTGACTTACCCGCTAAGCCATCAATGGCTTTACCGATAGACAGTGACTTGGCAAAGTTGTCAAAGAAATGCGCTTCACCGCCAACAATATCGATTTTGGCTTTCTGTAGCGCCACTGCCAATACTTCAGCATTTTCTTTCGCAATTTCTTTACCAGCGTCAATAGAAGCAAGTGCTTCTTGCAAGGCAGTCTCAAGCCCCATACGGAACTCTTCGTGCTCACGCGCTTCTTTATTCATACTACCCATAGCATTGAATTTTTCGACCAGACCATCTGCTTCGGCTTGGAAGTGCGCGCGAGTAACTTCGGCTTTTGCCAATCCAACTTCGCGTTCTGCTTTGGCACTAGACTCACCGCGAGCCGCGATGATTTCAGCATCGACCATACCTTTTTCACGCTCAGCTCTGGCGGTAGACTCGCCGCGAGCCGCGATAACTTCGGCATCTGCCATACCTTTTTCACGTTCTGATTGAGCTTGGGCTTGGCCTGTCGCTTTAATGATATTGGCTTTAGCGATGCCTTCTTTTTCAAGCGATGAAGCCTTGGCTTCTTGAATAGCGGCTTCGGCGAAACCATGTGCCGACTCTTCTGCTTTGATACCTTCGGCCATTTTAATTTTGGCTTCTGAGTCTTTGGCTGAAGCTTCTAAATTAGCATTGGCAAGCGTCGTAATCTCAACAGCTTTGTGCTTAGCAGACAACTCTTCTGCTTCAGCTTTTTTGACCTGACGTACTTTGAGCTCTTCGGCATCAGCTTCAGCTGCTAAGACGCGCGTTTGCTTGTCTCGATCCGCTTCACTAACTTCACGAACCTCTTTGATGCGCTCTTCTTCTTGTGCCACAGTTTTGTCTACCGCGATACGCTCACGAATGACGTTGGCGATTTCTTTTTTCTCAAGCTCAATGGCACGTTCTGCCTCGATACGTTGCAGATCGACTTCACGCTCACGAGAGACGACTTCTAAATCACGAGCACGCGTGACTTTCTCTTCTTCGATGACGACGGCACGCAGACGATTTTGTCCCGCCACTTCGATTTCACGCTGCTGATTCTCACGCTGAATCGCCAAGTCTTGCTCAACCGTGATAATCGCGGTTTCAGACTTTTTACGTTCTTCTTCTTCAATTTTGCGAGTTTCAGCCGTTTCTCGAGCTATCACTGACGAGATTTCGCGCTTCTGCTTGGCTTCAGCATCAGCTTGTTGACGCTCAAGCTCTAGCATCGCCTCTCTAGTTTCAACGTTCTTTTTCTTGACCGCCAGCTCTTCGTCACGCTCAAGCTCATTGGTAATAACATTTTGCGTGGCAGTTAACTGGGTAATCTTTTTGATACCTTCAGAATCCAAGATATTACTTGAATCTAAAGACATTTTTGGCGTTTGCTCTAGATAATCAATCGCAACATCTTCTAAGACATAGCCGTTTAGATCGTTACCAATTTCTTGAACGATACTGTCACGAAACTCACTGCGATTTTCAAACAGCTTGACGAAATCAATCTGTTTACCAACGGTTTTTAATGCTTCAGAGAACTTGGCATTAAACAGCTCATTAACAGCGACTTTGTCTGAAGCTCTCTCAACTCCGACCGATTTGGCAACTTTTAATACATCTTCTTCGGTTTCATTGACGCGTAAATAAAACGCAACAGTGATATCAGCACGCATGTTGTCTGCGCAAATCAAGCCTTCTTTACCACGTCTATCTACCTCTAACGTGATGAGCGAGATTCTCATCAGCTCTTTTTTATTGATAACTGGCCAAACAAAACCACCATCAAAACGTACGGCTATTTTGCTCACACCATTGATAATTAACGCTTTGCCCTGCTCAACCTTGAAGTAAAAGGCTTTGAGCATCAGTAGTGCTGCCATCACGAAAACAAACGCCAGCACCACAACCACGCCGACGATAATGAGTATGTCCATGTTTATTCCTTTAATTAAAACATTCTATAATCAGTTCTATATCCATCAAATGCTCAGTAAAGCTTGTTCAATCTACTCTATGTAGTAGCTTCACTTGCCTTTCTCATATCTGGACTAATTGAACCGATAATGACCAAATTTAAAACCGTTCTTATGATGTAAAAAACAGAAATTTTTTAGCTAATTTGCTTTTTATTGTTCATCATCGCTTATCCAATTTTCGAGTTTGCTCTATGATAAAAGTCGTGTCGATTAGATAATTTATGATTATTTGTCTTTAATAGGAGCGACTCGATAGGTGTTTGCTTCTTCTAGATACTCTACTAACATCACTCTATCGCCCTTTTTGAATAAGCTGGTACTGTTATCTGAACGGACCTTCAGTATCAACCCTGCACCGCCATCATTCAATTCTGCTTCGCCATGCTTATGTGTCACGCTAAGTGTGCGTACCACAGCGATTTTACCTATATTGCTAGAAGCATTACGTTTAGGAATTCTGGCAATGTTTTTGCGGATGGGTGAAATAATAATACCTGTTAGCCACATAGAAATGACCAATACGAATATCAGTGCTCCTGTGCCAAAGACATAATACAGAACACCAGAGTCGAAGTTTTGATGTAAGAAACTGGTATACAAATAGCTCAATAGCCAACCGATTAAACTAATAAGACTCAATATAATGATTAACGGTACACCGTAAAGACCAAACTTCAGCATGAGGCCTGTAAAAAAACCGGTCGACGATAAATCAGAAGCCGCAGCATCGCTACCTGGCTCCCCAAAATCCACACTATCCATATCTGCCATGCCGAGCAAAGATACCACCCAATATAAGGTAACGAACATCACAAGACCGGTGAAAACAATCGTCGGATATAAACTTATTTTGGTGATAAACACTAAAAAAGCCTCTTGCATTACGCGGGTTCTCCCTTTATCAACCTAATCTGCGATTTGTAGTAATCTACTACAAAAGCTCGTGCTCATCGATTAATTTTTATAAACTTATGTTCTTTTATAAACAAGTATATATACATATTACGGCATAAGACATATTTCTCTAACGGCCCCATATCGGTGACCGTACGACTTCACCATTCTGACCGCTAATAGCATAGCTGGTATTGCCTGACAGTGAGTGAATAACCAAACTGCTACTACTTTGGCCTGCCACTTGCCCGCCTACACTTAAACGACGAGTTGGATAGACAGCATAATTGCCAGAGGGAGATAGACGTGCAGGCTCATCAAGTCCTGTTTCCGCCAAGTTAACCACCTGTCCAGTCGTCAAAGTCATGATAGCCGCCTTGCGACCATTTAGATAAGCCATACGCTCACCATCCAAGCTAAGCTGCGGACTGGCGACATAGCCATTTGTTGATACAGGTGTCGCATTACCCGTAGCAAAGTCATAACGATAAATTCGCGGTCGTCCAGCACGGACTTTATCACTGGTATAGACAAAGCTCTGGCCATCCGCAGTATAACTTGGCTGTACCTCTGTACTAGGTAGGGTCGTCAACTGCTGGATATTCCCATCACTCAGACGCATTTTATAGATATCAGCATTACCACCGACAGTAGAGCTATAAAGCAAATCTTGACCATCGGGTGAGAATGACGCCGACATATTGCTACCTTCAGCATTCACTACTAGGTTGCGCGTATCGCTACTACGATCATAGATATAGATTTTGGGATGCTCACGTGGGGCTTGTTTGCTATAGGCAAGTAGTTGTCCATCTGCCGACCATGCTGGCGCATAGATATAGCCATTAAGCTGATCGATGAGCTGACGATCGCTACCATCAGGACGAATACTATAAAGTGTTGATACTTTTGCCGTTCCTACACCCTGCTCTTCTATATAGGCAATGTGTCCTTGGCGATCAATCACAGGCATACGTGCAGTCAGCGGATTGGTTTCGACTGTGCCGACAGATGTACTGACTGGTTTGTTGGATAATGTCTGGCAACCGGTTAGCGCAGTAAATACAACGATGGCAATAGGTACTTTCATCATTAAACTATCTATGATTGATTTAGATAGGTTTTCTTTACATATGGTTGTTTTATTTGTGGCAGTTTTTAGCATAGCGTCATACCCAATAGAGTTTGATGATGAAAGTGTGATAAATATCTAAAAAGGCGGTCGCTATCGACACAAACTCGAAACCACACCAACGATTTAAAAATTAAAGATATTACAGAAACGCTACACTAGTGTATCCTAAACTGGACTAAGTTTTAGATAAAAAAATGCCCCACTTATTAGTGAGGCATTCTGTCTTTTAAGAAACTTCATTTCAATTGAGCAATGTCAGTCGATTGATTTCACGAACCAACCCAAAACTCTTACTCGGTCATTACGCTACTTAGCAACAGCTTTAAAATAAGCGACTTGATCATCATTTTTGACAGTCAAAATAGGTACATTGTTGGCATTCTTGCTGAGGCTATATTCACCTTGTACAGTGGCCAGTGCGGCTGTATCAAAACTGGCTTGCGGCTCAGGACAGGCCATCATAGTACTGATACCATTTTTAATCTCTACCTCACCATTTGCGACACTATATCCAGCACCCATGCTATTGCAGGTATTTATGAATGCCACGTAATCTCTACCGTTATCATTCATAAAATTCAACGTTAGAGGTTTGGCTGGGTCAAAAAACAGCTGTGTTACTTTATCACCATTGCTACGTTTGGCATCAACGAGCTGCCAGTTATGTGCCTGTAAGACATCTGCAGTGATTGGTTGGCTGACTGGCGCAGGCAAATTCGTCGTTTGACAACCCGCAGCAAGCGTACCAACTGCCAATGTCGCGGCCATCATTACTTTAGTCATATTTTTCATATCAACTCCTCTCTTTATTGCATCCATTACTTTTACTAAACATATTATCTGTATGAGCCATTAGCTCTAATAGACAATCGGTAAGCTCTAATAAACATAGTGAAAGTTCAGACTTATTATGATTCATTTATTGTTTTATTTGATACTTTAAACAATTGCACTATTGTGCATGAATCATAGTGAGGTGTCATCATAAACTGGGTAGTTATTCGGAATGCACTTTGTACAACTTTGCAGATATCTGACTACTTGCTCTTGCCAGTACCAAGATGATCTGCTGACTACATACCGCTAACGCTATCCATCCATATCAACGATGACTATTGATGATAGCTATTGATCACTACTGACTATAATTATGGATTATTCACAGCTTGCTGTCGTTGCAATGCTGCATAACCATCTAGACGCTTACGCTCAGTATCGTTAAATAATTGCTGTTCCAGCTGATTGATTTGAATTTGCGCTTGGGCTGCGTCGACACTTTGGCTTAATAAGCGATTTTTTTGAGTTTCATACTGGGTGAAACGTTGGTCAAAGTTAGCATCTTCTTGGTCTACTTGTGCCAGTCTTTCTGCTGCTGGTGCGCCTACTAGCTCTCGGCGCATATCATATAGCTCCTCAGGCGTTGCACCGCGAGCTTTCATCTGTTCGGTGCGAGTTATCAATTCGCTAATATTGGCTTGTTGCATGATATTGGTTTTAGTAGCACTCGCTGGCAATCGACTGATATATTCCTGACGGGCAGCTTGTTTCTGTGCGTCAGACATCTGCTTATCTTGGTCAATTCTGACCATTTCTATACTATAATTATCGTAATCATCTTCTGCGCCAAAGAACGCTGTAATCGTTGGCTTATCAAAGTACTGCTGACGTAGATTAGCGATATCTTGTTTTTGCTGAGCAACTGCGTTCAAATCCAGCTCACCACTTTTGGTGGCTTGTAGTTGCAGATTACCATAGCGCTTTTCTATCTCAGGAAGTGCCTTAAGATAGGCAACATATTGATTAAAAATAGTGACCGCTTGGCTAGCGGCAGGCTCTGGTGTGTGATGGCTAATATAACTCTCCACACGGGCAAATATAGTCGCTTCTTCTTCTTCACCTAATGCTGATAAAAAATAATCAAACAAACGCCGCAGACCTTCAGTAACGACTAACTGTTTATTTTCATCGATGATAATTTCACCATCAATTTGAGTGCCCTGTAATGAGCGTGGTAAATTTTCCAGTCCTGTGACAAATTGAGACTGGCTAGGTGTCGTTATAGCTTTTACGACTTGTTCCGCAGCCAACTCAGTTGTCACTAACTCGCTATTCTCATTATCGGAGACAGAGGGCTTGGTCGAAGCTGAATTTATATCATTACTATCAGGCTTGAACCACAAAATAACCGCCGCTGTGGCTATGACAACCACAGCGATGATAGCAACTGTTACATAGATTTGACGGCGGTTATGTGACATAAGCAGTATTTCTCAATCAATGAGTATTCTTATTTTGCGGTTCAGCTTATAGGTTAGCGTTTTTCAGGCGGTTTACCTGAGTACGATAGATAGATTTTGGCTCAGACTCTCCCCATGCCGTCAGACCCAAGACTTGATCGGCGGAATCCAAATGGTTCATTCTATAGTTATCACGAATCACATAACCAAGACGACTTGAGCAGGCAGATACCAGTCCATCATTAGACTCACCTACAAACGGTACGCCCGTTGCGGCCAATAGATAATCGCTAGGGTCAAGTGCGCTTGTTATTTGCCCAACGCCACTAAATGAATAATACTTGATGCCATTAACCGCAGTACTGGTCGGCTGACCACAGTAGTTTTTTGGCATTGCTGCAGGAAACTTGGCATTGAATTTAGTAGCACCATCGGTCGATAGAGCCACGAGCGCTTGCCAGCCATCTTGTTGTTGAATCTGATTAAAATTGATACCTGATCCAATATCTGTAAAGCCACCAATCAGATTAAATACACCTGATACTAACTGGGTGGTGACATTCGATGGTTCTCCCGAAGTATTATTTGGCTCAAGGATACTTTTAACAAAATCAGCGGTTTTTGATCCTTGCTCCGGACTTGATACCGCGGTTACTGAAGCCACGTACTTCGGCGCGACGCCAGCGACATAACGGATATCTATACCGCCCTGACTATGTCCAAATAAATTGACTTTAGACTCACCTGAAATCGCAGCAATGGTCTTGACCTGTTGAAGCAGTTGCTCACCTCGAACTTCGCTGTTATTGACCGCTGATGTTTTGGTGGTATATACCTCTGAACCACCTTTCATCAAGTCTCCAGGAATGCCGTTGAAGTAATCAATGACCCCAAATAGTGTCGTAAAGCCACCAAGCCCATGCGCCAAAACGACTGGATACTGAGTTTTAGTATAACTAGAGGTGAAGTATTTACTGTCTACCAACTTGCAGCCGTTAGCATTGGCACAATTATAGTATTGGCCTGCAGCTTGAGCAGAGGTAGTTTGCATGGTCATTAGAAGAATACCCGTACTGATTGAACCCAGTATTGGTACAAACGTCTTTGGTGCGAGAGCTGCACGAATGTACAAAGCAAGCGTCATAACAACATCCTTGTTATCATTGATTTTGATTATCCCTACTGCCTAAAACCAGCAAACATAGAAACAGTAAGAATTGCCGCTAATTCCGTTAGCAGTCAAACTTACAGTACTTATATATTCTTCAATATTCAACTAATTTGTCAAAATATGAATATATTGATTTGACTAGCAAGTCATACAAAGGCTAACCATGCTGTAAAGTAATTATTATCAAAGATGATGTTAGGGTCACTATCACTTAACATCAAAATGTCGCCAGTGCGTTTATGGTATAATCTAGCCACAACGAACCCATAATTATAAGATATATTATGATGACTAAAAAAACTCTTATTCAGTCCCCAGAAGCCATAGAAAAAATGCGCGTGGCCGGTAAACTTGCTAGTGATGTCCTTGTCATGCTCGACGAGCATGTCAAAGTGGGTGTCAGTACCGAAGCGCTCAATCAAATCGCGCATGACTATATCGTTAATGTACAGCAGGCTATTCCTGCGCCACTTAACTATAATGGTTTCCCAAAATCTATCTGTACCTCAGTCAACCACGTTGTCTGTCACGGCATCCCAACTGAAAGCAAGCTGCTAAAAGATGGTGATATTATCAACATCGACGTAACGGTTATTAAAGACGGTTACTATGGCGATACCTCAAAAATGTGGATCGTTGGCAACGGCTCTATTATGGCGCAGCGTATTTGCAAAGTGGCACAAGATGCCCTTTATGCGGGTATGAGCGTGGTCAAAAACGGTGCTCGTTTGGGTGATATTGGTGCAGCTATTCAAGCCGTTGCCGAGCCTGAACGCTTTAGTATCGTTCGCGAGTTCTGTGGTCATGGTATCAGTGACGAATTTCATCACGAGCCACAAGTCATGCACTATGGCAAAAAAGGTACTGGTTTTGAGTTAAAAACAGGCATGACGTTCACGATTGAGCCTATGATTAATCAAGGCACATGGCAGACTAAGATTTTGCCAGATGAGTGGACAGCGATTACTAAAGACCGCAAACTATCTGCCCAATGGGAGCATACCATGGTCGTAACAGACAATGGTTGTGAAGTATTTACCACTCGTCCCGAAGAAGATTTAAGTTTCTTGACACAGTAGTACAATCAAAGATCGCTTAGGCGGTCTTTTTTTTGGCCTTTAATTAGGGCATATTGAGTATTGTGCTTACGTACGTTTTGTCTTTATACTCAGATGACCTAATAGCTTGTATTGATATACTTATTGGCACATTTACTAGCCATCAGTACGTTAGTTACCCAATAACTCTCAGCTCAAACGTTCTATTTCTAAACTCTTAATTGGATAACACTCATGTTTAATTGTGATATCGCCTCTGTTGATCTGACGCCTTTACCGATACTACCGAACGAGGTCGCGACAGACTCATCTCCACTATCAGCCAAAAGTACGACAGACAAGAATCTTCTTGGTATACCTGAATGGTTGGCACAAATCAACGACGATATCAGCCGTTCACTAGAACGTGGCACCAACATTCGCCAGTTGGTTGCGGCGCGTGCTTGCGCTATCGACAGTCTATTGATTGCATTGTATAAATGGTTTGAGCTGGATAAGACTGATTTGGCATTTTTTGCGACTGGTGGCTACGGACGTGGTGAGCTGTCACTTTATTCGGACATCGATATTTTACTGCTGTCTCCCGGTGAAATAGGTGCTGAGGCCAGTAGCAAAATCGATAAATTAGTCGCGCTACTATGGGACATAGGATTAGAGCCTGCGCTCTCTGTACGTAGTGTTGATGATGCGCTAGAGGCGGCGCTTGACCATACGATTGCCAGTGCGCAACTAGAGGCTCGTCTGTTAATTGGCAACGAATCATTGCAAGACATGCCTGTACAAATCGTCAATAAACAGTGGTCTCCTCGCACCTTTTTTGACGCAAAAATGGAAGAATCCAAAGCGCGTTATTTGCAGCACAATGCAACCGAGTTCAATCTTGAACCCAATATTAAAACAGCTCCTGGCGGGCTACGTGATATTCATATCATCGGTTGGGTCACTAAGCGCTATTTTCGCGTAGGCAAGCTATATGATTTAGTTCAACAGAACTTTCTGACTGAGAAAGAGTTCGATGAGCTGAGCTTTGCAGAAGGATATTTATGGCAAATTCGTCATTATTTACATGTACTGACGGGCCGTAATGAAAACAAGCTGTTGTTCGATTATCAGCGTGAAATTGCTCAACTAATGGGTTATGAGACCCAGCCCGACGACCAGCCTAATGCTGCGGTCGAACGGTTTATGCGAGATTACTATCGCTGTGCTATGCAGATATCAACGCTGTCAGAGATGCTAACCAATCATTATTATGAAACGATTATAGAACCGCAACTACCTGACGATGAACGTCCAAAAAAACAGCCTATAAACGCACGATTCAACCGTATTGGCAATCAGATTGCCATCGCACATCATCGAGTTTTTGCACAACACCCCGAGTCAATCTTAGAGATGTTCCTATTAATGGGGCAACATGGCATCGATAAGGTTCGTACCCACACCCTGCGCGCACTCAAGATTGCCGCACGAGGAATTGATCAGATATATAGAGATAACCCTACTCACAAAGCGTTGTTTTTATCGAACCTAAAAGAGCAAAACTACCTATTCCATCGTCTACGTACCATGAATCGCTATGGGGTATTGGGTAATTATATTCCTGCTTTTGCGCAAGTCACTGGCTTAATGCAATATGATTTATTCCACCGTTATACAGTAGATGCACATACTTTATTTTTGATCAGAATCCTGCACCGATTTACAGATCCGGCTTTCCATGAAGAGTTTCCACTGGTCAGCTCTATCTTCCAGCGTATCGAGCGTAAAGAAATTCTGGTACTGGCAGCGATGTTCCATGATATTGCTAAGGGACGCGGCGGTGACCATAGTGAGCTTGGCCAAACAGAATCTATTGAGTTCTGCTTATCACACGGTATGAGCTTGGCCGATGCGAATTTGGTTGGTTGGCTCACGCGTTACCACCTTCTCATGTCGATTACTGCCCAGAAAAAAGATATCTCAGACCCTGAAGTGGTAACTATATTCTCTGATCTCATTGGTAACGTCACGCATTTAAACCATCTGTACGTATTGACCGTTGCTGATATGAATGCGACTAACCCACAGCTTTGGAACAGCTGGCGGGCAACCCTTATGAAACAGCTATATTCACAGACTCGTCGTATTTTGCGCGCTGATATCGATGCGCCCACCAATCGTCAAGATATGATCAGTGCCACACGCAAACAAGCTTTAACGATGTTAGACAATGTCAACAACCAACATATGAATCGTGATGAAGTCCTGCGTTTATGGGATGATTTGGGGGATGAGTACTTCTTGCGAGAAATCGCAGAGGATATTTTATGGCATACCGAAGCTATTTTGAACCATCCACCGATTGGTCTTGCTTCTAATGCGGACAGTCCACCATTAGTTGTGTTGCGTGAACATCGTGAGTTGGCGCTCGATGCGGTACAAGTCTTTGTTTACACCCAAGATCAGATGAATCTATTTGCCGTTACTATGGCAGTATTTGATCAGATGAATCTTGATGTGTTAGATGCACGCATTATCACAGCGACCCGCGACTTTGCTTTAGATTCTTATGTGTTACTTGACCCTAGTGGCACGCTGCTCGTCGATGAAGACAGCCAGCAAGAGCTGAAACAGCGCCTAATTGACTCATTTAAAGACCCCACTGTATTAAAGCTGACAAACAAACGTATGCCGCGTCAGCTGAAACACTTTGAAGTAAAAACAGTAATTAACTTCGAATTTAATGAAGCGTCAGACCAGCATATCATGAGCCTAGAGACTCTTGATCAGCCAGGACTATTGGCAAGAGTTGGACAGGTGTTTTTGCAGGAGCAAATCGAAGTTCATGCTGCTCGTATTACAACGTTGGGTGAACGTGCAGAAGATATGTTTTATATCAGTGATCAAAACGATGAGCCACTATCTGCAGATAGGCTTGATGCACTAAAAGCCGCGCTGTTAGCCAGTCTCACCGTTCAAAAAGAGCATAATAGCGTAATCTATTTTTGATACGATTAGGAGTTTTGGTTAACCATCATTTTGAACATTAACTAGCAGAAGTAGTTTGATAGATATCATAGAAGCACACTTTATAACGTGCTTCTATATGTTATCTCGCTGGCATGTTCGTTCAGTTCATCATCAGCAAGATCTGGCGGTAAAACCCCTACTTCTAACGGCTGCTGCTGCATTATTAGACGCCCAGCGTCGATTTCTTTTTGCAACAAACATTGCAAGCTGGCTAAATGAAACTGCCCGTTGAGATAGTCGTCCAATGCTTCTAAAGAAATAGGCGATCTGGCATGTACATCAGGGTAAAGACTGTCTTCTGCCAAAATAACCATTTCATTTAGTGCTTCTTCGCTCATCAGCTCATCATTATCTATTTTACGTTGCAGTTTGTTTGCCAACTGGCCTTTAGCAGCAAAAGCGACAATAAAGATTAAGGTCTGTAACACAAACAATGAAACATACTGCCATAGCGTTAGCGATACATTTAGCATGTTATTGAGTAGCATCAGCGCCATAGCCACGACCACATAGCCGACTAGCTGCCATAGTAACCACATGATAAGGCTGTTTTCGCCAAACCAAAATACTTTCTTTTCTTGACGATCGATGAGTTGCTGCCGCGCTTGCCACCAGCATTGCTCGCGCTCTTTGAGGAGTTTATAGAGTTGGGAACGCTGTAAGCTGTCATCGAGGTTTTCATTATTGATATCTATAGCGATGGAGTCATCATTATTTAGCGCACTAGACATATCAAATTATCCTTAAAACGATCTAACCCTTTTTTGAGTAATCATTTTTTATGTTGTTATAGGTTATAAATGACGAAAGTTTCACAAGGCTTCTCGACGGCTACATACTTATGAGCCGTACGTTGAATAGTTTCCATTTGGTAAAGACCTATTCACGGTATAAGAAGAAAAGGACAAAAAATTAGAGAAGTGCTACACTGCTCTAATGTAAACTTTCTTTATAACTTTATTATTAATTGTCTATTATAGTTATCACACTTATGAATCACAACTTATCGTATTTGCACCCTTATCCGTTCGCAAAAATGGCCGCATTACTTGCCGATAGCAATCCTGCCAACGGTTACAGCGAAATAAAGCTCGGTATTGGCGAGCCAAAACATGAGCCACCAGCATTTGTACTGGACGTCCTACGCGAAAACTTGGACAAAATAAGTCGTTATCCAACCACAAACGGTATGTTTGAGCTGCGTCAAACCATTGCTCATTGGTTAGAGAAGCGGTTTTTTCTGAATCATGTCGATGCCAATGATCAAGTATTACCCGTAATGGGCACACGTGAAGCGATTTTTAGCTTCGTACAAGCAGTTATTGATCATGATATAGCTGATAAAGAGAGCAACTCTGTATCATCTGATACATCGCCTACCGTTGTCATGCCCAACCCGTTTTATCAAATATACGAAGGTGCGGCGATACTGGCACAAGCAACGCCTTACTTTGTCCCTTGTACCTCAGATAATGACTACAAAGGTGACTATCGCGCGGTACCAAAAGACGTCTGGATGCGTACACAGCTCTTGTTCGTCTGTAGTCCAAACAATCCAACAGGCTCCGTCATGACAATGGATGATTGGGAATATCTCATCCGTCTGTCAGATCAATATGGTTTTATCATCGCCAGTGATGAGTGTTATAGCGAGCTGTATTTTGACACAGCACCGATTGGATTGCTCCAAGCTTGTGCAGCCCTTGGTCGTCGTGATTTCAAAAATTGCATCGTGTTTCATTCTTTATCCAAACGTTCGAACTTACCGGGCTTACGCTCTGGATTCGTGGCCGGTGATGCCAAAATATTGCAGGCTTATTTGCAATATCGTACTTACCAAGGTTGTGCGATGCCCATACCACATCAGCTTGCCTCTATCGCTGCATGGCAGGACGAAAAACATGTCGCTCATAATCGCGCGCTATACCAAGAGAAGTTTGCCTTATGGATGTCTGAGCTTGGAGAGTTGCTAGAGTTACGCATGCCTGATGCTGGGTTTTACTTTTGGGTTAAAGTGCCTGAGCAATTCGGTAGTGATGGTGAAATCTTTGTCAAAGCATTGTATGAGCAAGCCAACATTCATGCATTGGCAGGACGCTATTTGTCACGAGAAGTTGATGGTCACAACCCTGGACAAGGTTATGTCCGTATCGCTCTGGTCGCGAGTGTCGATGAGAGCCGAGAAGCGATCAATCGTATCCGAAAACTATTAGGTGCTTAGAGCCAATGTAGAAAGATTCTAATGTAGCTGAGATAAATATCTCCATATCAAAAAGCCTTCAATAACCACAATATAAATAGGGTTATTGAAGGCTTTTTGTTTTATTAATGCTATAGTAAAGTCTCTACCGAAAATATGCCATCAAGGATGATGCCATGCCCCATCTTGATTTTAGCCAGCCGCCCTTCGACGTATTGAGCTTAGCTGAGCGTCAAAGCATTAGAAAAAACACCCAAATACGCTACCTTGCCAAAAACGAGATCTTGCCTGCAGGAGAACTGCAATGTCTGTATGTGGTCATCAAAGGGCAAATCGAGCAATCACTAGATGGTGAGTTTGTCGCTTCTTATGTAGGTAGCAACCACGCTGACGGTCTGAATAATAATGATTGGTTTGACAGTCGCCGCCTGCCTGAGTCATTTACCAAAGACAATAAGCTAGAGACTGAAAATACGCCCATACAGCCCTATCAATTCCGAGCTAATGAAGAGACCTTACTAATCCAAGTCGCTGGCGATGCTATCGATAAAATCAGCGCACAAAACCATTTAGTGCGCCAAATGCTATCAGACAAGCTGCCTGAACGATTAAAAGCATTGCGCCAGCGGCGTCATAATAAAACACTAAATCCTGCCAACTACACCAATCAACAAGAAGTACAGCAAATCATTCTGCAACCAGTAGTAGATGTTCATCTATTGCCAGTTCACATTGTCAATGCCAATGACAGCTTGTACGAAGCCGCTCGAATCATGACCGAAGCTGGATTAAAACATGTGCTGGTCCGACCGCTACATAGCTTACATGATTTAGATGACTTACAATCAGGTGGTTTAGGTAGCTCACAAATAGCGCAACTTAAGACAAAATTACTCTTAGGAATTTTGACTGATACTGATATTTGCCGCGCCGTAAGTGACAGACAAGATCCGGCTACCACTCCTTGCCAGCGCTATGCTAATTTTAATCTACGTACGATCAAAGCCAGTGATGAGATTGGTGATGCGCTGCTGACCATGACTCGCTATCGTATTCATAGACTGCCAGTCATTGATAAGAATGGCGATGTCGTCGGTGTGCTGGGGCAAAGCGATATGCTCGCTCACATTGGCCATCATTCACAGCTCATTAGTATTCAAATCGAACAGGCACAGGACCTATCAAGCCTAGATACCGCTGTTGAGCTGATTGGCCGCTATATTCGTGCACAGCATCATAATGGTGTCAAAATTGGCAATATCAGTCGTATGGTACAGACGCTAAATGCACAGGTGTTTACCAAGCTATGGCAGCTGATTGTACCTGATGAGGTGTTAGCCAATACCTGCCTTATCGTTATGGGTTCAGAAGGTCGCGGTGAGCAAATCATGCGTACCGATCAAGACAACGCGCTTATCATTCGTGATGGCTATACACATCCTGACCTAGCACAGTTCGCTGATACTTTTAACGATCACTTAGCAACGCTTGGCTACCCACTATGTGATGGCAATATTATGATGACCAACCCTATGTGGCGACAACCGCTCAAGTCATTCACTACACAAATTGGTCTATGGTTTAGAAATTCAGATCCGATGCATGGTATTTACTTGTCTGCGATACTAGATGGTGAATACGTCTGCGGCGATGAGTCACTGCTCACGCAAGTACGTCATCATTTAAAGCTGGCTCATAAAACAGCAGATCCCATGTTTGTCAGACAGTTTGCGCGGGCCGCGCTACAGTTTGGTGATGTTAATCAATGGTGGCAAAAGTTTGTGCCTTTACTGAGTGGTAAATCAGCATCATCTGATATTGACCTAAAAAAAGCAGGGATCTTTCCCTTGGTTCATGGTATTCGCACCTTAGCATTAGAAAACAATGTGCTCGATGTGCCTAGTACCAAAGCGCGTTTAAAAGCCTTAGTACAAGTTAACGCTATGACCCAAGAGCGCGCCGATACTCTGCTAGAAGCGCTAGAGTTTTTTATGGCGCAGCGTTTATCTGTAGCGCTCTCAACCGACGATAAGCATGCACGGCAAGTAGATCCAACGACTTTGACTGCGCTTGAACGTGATCTACTCAAAGAGTGTCTAACTGTGGTTAAAAGCTTTAAGAATCAATTGCGTCAACACTACCAGTTAGAAATCGTATGAGTGTAGCAGTCTTAATACAGAAGCTTCATGAATAAAGAAAGGTCTCAAATACAAATACAACATAGATGAATGAGCGATTAATATGAGCTGGTTACAGCAGTTATCGTGCGCTTGGCAAAAGACGCAATTAAAGCGTCCGGAGCTAGCCTCAATGTTTACGACACCTTCGGCTGAGCAGTGGGTGGCGATTGACTGTGAAATGACAGGGCTAAATCCCAAAAAGCATCACCTGCTGTCTGTAGCAGCGATACATATTAATGGCAATACTATCGACACGGGTAATGGCATACATTTGGTTTGCAGACCTCCTGTGATGCCAGACCGCGACACCATTGTTATTCATGGCCTGCGTACCGCCGACGTTGAACATGGCATGAGTTACGATAACATGTTGGCCCTACTATTACCATTCATAGGTAATCGACCAATCGTTGGGTTCTGCACACAGCTAGACATGACTTTTTTAAATCCTTTGGTCAAACGCTATATGGGAACACCTCTACCAAACGAAGTCATAGACTTGCGGCACTTGTACAGTCGACGTATCAGTGGACATACACAAGGCTTATCTAGCCAAGCTCAACATCTGACTCGTATACTAGCCCATTACAACATTCCTGAACTGGGCGCGCACGATGCTTATAACGATGCTGTTATGACGGCAATGGCTTTTTTACATGTGCGTTAGCAGTAAAGCATGCTCGCAGTTCAATCGATAGTTGGGGTTAGATATCTAAATAAGTGTGTCGTTATTGCTAAAATTGTGCTCCTGACCTCGTGTGCGAAAACAGCAACTCATGTTACCATAGACTGTTTTTGCCACCTGATGAAATATGCTCATGCGATTCCCTTCTAAACACCGTCATTACTCTACTGCTGCTACCAAAATTACTACGCTTCGTCGTCATTTGCGACCGCTAAATAAACTTAGTAAACGTCTACCTAGATTAGCGTTATTGGCAACGGTGATAGTCGCACCAATACATGCACAAGCCGTGTTACCCACAGCTATTCAAAAAGCCTTGACGCGTGCCGACTTAACAGAAGCGGATATCAGCATCGTCATTACACCTATAGGTGATAAGGCTGCCAGCCAGCTGCCTACTCCTATTCAAGTCATTGATAGTGATGAGCCTGACAGTCAGCCTGCACCTAATGCAATATCTAATCATCAGACTACAAACGCCTCTACGGATACAAGTGTCAGCGATCCGAGCTATCAGAGCGCACTAGTCACCATAGAGCAGCGTACCATTGAGAAGCACGAGCGAAAAATACATACTTATACCGACGACCCTTATACTTATCAGAGTGTAGAGAGTATTCCAACGGTTATCCCTGACGAACCTCAGAATACACTTCCTCAGAACGGCAAAGTCCAAGAGACCACTAGCAACAATAAAGCCTCTATAAATATTTCATTTTCGCCTGTGCTAGATCACCAGTCCGACATCCCTCGTACGCCTGCTAGTACCATGAAACTCGTGCCTAGTTTTATTGCCTTAGACACTTTAGGAGCCGACTTTGTGTGGCATACGCGGGTATATCATACAGGTATCGTCATCGGTGACCATCTACATGGCGACTTGATTATTCAAGGTAGTGGCGATCCAAAAATGACCCATGAGCGATTAAAGCAGTTGCTGTACAAAGTACAAGCATTAGGTATTCATCACATCGATGGTGACATCATTCTCGATAGTACCGTTTTTAACAATGTCACTAAAGATCCTGCCGCCTTTGATAACTCACCACTACGCCCTTATAACGCCAGTCCCGATGGGTTTTTGGTTAACTTTAGTACCATTGGTATCAAAACTTATCCTCAAGATAATGGCCAAGCCAGTGTGACTTATAAGCCGCAGCTAGCAGACTACCAACTGCCTGCTACAATAAATACTCGTGCAGCCAGTTGTGGGCAAGCAAGCTATAGTCTAGCGCCGCAGTGGCAGGATACACAGCTCGTATTAAATACCAGTCTGCCAGTGAGCTGCGGTGAGCATGTCTTTTACGTGGCACATCCTAATGCCAAAGAGTTTGCCGCACACGTCGTCGCTGCCAAATGGCAAGCCTTAAGTAATACCTTGAGTGGGCAGGTAATCTCGCAAGAAACCCCTTACGATATGACCAAAACGACAAAACGAGCGCACGGGCTTACGGCTATCGCGATGTCCCCTCTACCTATGGTCAGCTACCCGTCGTTGAATTTAACAAAGCAGATTCATGACATTAACCACTTTTCAAACAATGTTATGGCTGAGCAAGTGGCGCTATCTATAGGCGCTTATGACAAAGAAAGGCTGGATCAAACAATATCGTCTAGCACAACTGCGACTAGTCCAAGCAGTCATAAAGCCAGTGCTAGTAATGAGATGGATAATAAAATAGGGGCTGTTCAATCTAGTAGCAAAAAGGCTGATAGCTTATATCAATTTGGTAAGCCTGCTACAACAGATTACCCTGCAGCCTTACAAGCCATCAATCAATGGTGGCAAACCCACCTCAGTACACCGCCGCCTCATTTGACCAATGGTTCAGGACTTTGCCGCGAGTGTACTATCACCGCAGCCAACCTAAGCGAGCTACTGACTTATGCTTATGCTCGACCAGATTTTGAGTCCTATGTCGACTCGTTAGGGATCGCTGGAGTTAGTGGCACTATTGCCGCCCATAGCGATCGCTTACCTGAGTCGGCCGCTACTGGACGTGCATGGATAAAAACTGGCACGCTCAACAATGTCACGTCAATGGCAGGTTATGTCAAAGGGTTGTCAGGACAAGATTACGTTGTCGTCGGTATCATTAATACCGACCAAGCATTAAATCCTTATGCAGCGCGGCCTGTATTAGATGCCATGCTCGACTGGACGGCAAAGCGCTAATTTTTTAATTAATACTTTAAATCGATGTTTAACAGACCCTAATATTCTATTTTTTATCTTTATAAAGGTTAGCTTATGTCACGCCAGACAACCAGTCTTAACAAACCTCAGACGCCTCTACAAGCTCAGCCTAAACTGGCCCGATATGTCGGTTTTTTTGCGATTGGGTACACGCTCGCCAGTGCCATATTTATGATAATACAAACCAAACTAGCGCTTAACCCACAGTTGGTCATGGTGGTTTCTATTATCATAGGTGCCTACATCGCTGTCAGCAAATTCATCAAGCATCAAAAGCGAGCACTAGCGCGAGATGAAATTAATAAATTGATGTTTGGTGGGGTTATTATTGTCTGGATATTAACTGTCATTTATTTTTCAGCCATTTGGCTTTGGCTGTTTGATGCGATAAGCCGCGAGGTACTGTTTGAAATGGCAATGCAGCGTCCACTGCCTTTGCTTTCATCACTGATGCTAATGCTGGCGCTCACTTTAGTCAGCGCGCGTATAAGCCTATGGGCTGTCAATCGATTATTAGACCCTATACGCAGACTAACGTAAGTACAAATCATCATCTACAAGGTGCTACAAAGTTTCCCCCTACTCATGTGCAAAATCCGTTAGGCTAACGTTAAGGCATGTATTTACCTTCAAAATGGTATAAGAAGCTTACAAGTAACGACTGTGTGAGATCTTACCCAAATAAGTATGCTATTAGCGACGCACTATTTGATTTTAGTAATAGGAGCCAACCTCATGGATATGTTTTTTTTCGATAATATAGACAAACTTAGCCGTATTATTTTGACGACAATTATTGTTTATATTTTGATTGTACTGGTGACCAAAGCTTCTGGTAAACGCTCTACCTCTCAGCTCAACAATTTCGACTGGGTCGTTACCGTCATGATCGGCTCGTTGGGTGCCAGCACGATTTTACTTAAGGAAATTCCTCTTATCGAAGGATTCTCATCTATTTTGGTATTGTATCTTTTACAGTTTTTGGTGACGAAATACGCATCTATCTCACCGCAATTTAGTGATTTTATTTTGTCAGAGCCACGTATTGTTTTTTATCAAGGGCAGTTTTTGCCAGATGTTATGCGTGATGAGCGCTTGACTCGTCAGGAAATTGAGTGTGCCATGCGTACTGAAGGGATTAATAGTTTCGATGATGTCGAAGCTATTGTCTTTGAGTCTGATGCGAAGCTTACTGTCATTCCAAAGCCAAGCCAAGCAGATAAGAGCGACGATGGTCAAGGTATAAGCAGCAAGGTATCAGAGACAATTAACCCGCTGATGTAAACTATAGACAGTAAAGAACAAATTATTTAGGACACACCCTAATAAGCTTGAATTTAATTATCGAGATGGTAAGCACTATGAAAGTAAGAATTTTGACCGTTGGCAATAAGATGCCCAAATGGGTGCAGACGGGTTTTGACGAGTACTATAAGCGCATTCAACCAATGCTGAGCACAGAAATTGTTGAAATTGCGGCTGCAAAGCGAGCCAAGAACCCCTCAGACGCTAACTTAGCACAGTACCGCGAGCAAGAAGGTCAAGCAATACTAGCCGCTCACAACGTATCAAGCCGCGAGCAATTATGGGTGTTAGATGTCAAAGGCAAGATGATTTCAACAGAAGGACTGGCAGGCAAGCTCGCTGATGGTATGCAGCAAGGAGATGATATCGCCTTGGTTATCGGTGGTGCAGATGGGGTATCACCAGAAGTACTGGCAAAGGCTGACGCAAAGTTATCTCTATCAGCACTGACATTGCCACACCCACTAGTTCGCGTTGTACTCATGGAACAATTGTATCGTGCGATGAGTATCAATAATAACCACCCTTATCACCGTGGTAACTAAATAAAAGACTAAGCTGTTTTTTAGTTTAAGACATCAATTACAGAATAGATTGAAAAACTGGCGTGCGCCCTAATAAATACAGCATGAAATATCCAAAACGTGCGACACCTAACGCCTCTAATACCTCTCATCAACGTGATGACAATCAGAATGTGCAGACGCCTATCACAGCGGCTGCTGCATGGGAAAATATGTCTGATGTGGCAGCAAGTACCTCTAAGTTACCAGCACTCTTTATTTCTCATGGCGCACCTACACTTGCGATTGAGCAATCTGCTACAACCAGCGCACTGGCGCGCATCGGCCAAAACTTACCCAAACCACGTGCCATTGTCATTATGTCAGCGCACTGGCAGTCAGCAAAGCTAGAGATTAGCAGCAACCCACAGCCAAAGACGTGGCATGACTTTTCAGGGTTTTCGTCTGAGCTTTATGATATTCAGTATCCTGCTGCAGGTCAGCCAGCGCTGGCTGAGACCCTTGCTCAGCAGCTCACAGCGCGTGGTATTACTTGCAGTGTCAATCCAGTACGTGCCTGTGACCATGGTGTTTGGGCACCGCTTAGGCATTTGTATCCAGAAGCAGGTGTGCCTATCGTACAAATATCTTTGCCGCAGCATTACGACAGCGTTGCCTGTTATCAGCTGGGCGTGCAGTTGGCGCACCTGCGTGATGAGCAAATCCTTGTCATCGGTTCAGGGAATATCACACATAACCTGCAAGCATTACGCTGGGAAGCTGACAGCATCGATCAAGCAGCCAAAACCTTTAAGCAGTGGTTGCTGCAACAGCTCAAGATAGATATTCCCGCAGCGCTTGATTGGCAGCAATACCCAGACTACAAGGACATTCATCCGAGTGATGAGCATTTGCTACCGCTGTTTTTTGCATTAGGTACTGGTCAACGCGTCTCTGTCGTTCATCAAAGTATGGCCCACCATAGCTTAGGCATGGATATCTACCGCTTTGATTGAGAGCTGCTAATTCAGACCATAGATATCCATCCTATTTTTCAAAAGCGTGTTTGGTAAATAGACCAGCGCGCTCCATCTCGCCCGCCACGCTAAATAATGTCGCTTCATCATTCATGCGTCCAATTAATTGCATGCCAATTGGTAGACCCTTTTTGCTCATACCGACGGGTACTGACATCGCGGGTAACCCTGTAATATTACCCAATAGCGTAAAGCCCATCTTACCTAATACAGGTGCGCTAAGCTTTTCGATCATGCCTGAGCTAAAGGCATATCTACCCATATTGAAGCCTTTGTTAAGCACCTTAGCGCTACGCATCATCATCTCATCCATACGGCTAGGCGGTAGCACACCATGCTTCACCGCAGGCGTAGGTACCGTCGGGCATAAGATCATATCGTAGTCTTCTAGTAATAGACCCGTCTGATACTGGCTATGATGCCAGCCATGTTTGGCATGTGCTAGATCCACCGCTGACAATGAGCGTCCGAGCAATGCCATGTTGTAAGTTTGCGGCTCTAGGTTTTTGATATGGTCAGCCCCAAAATCACGCTCGAGATTATCAATCGTAAAGGCCGTATGCGCGCAGACCACAACGATAAAGTCGTGCCAGAACTGATCGATATTGATATTTGGCTCGGCCGATACCACCTCATGACCCATAGATTCTAGTTGCTTAGCCGTTTGCTCAAGTACCGCCAGCACTTCTTTGTCCACTGTCGTATTAGCTATCAAAGGCTGCTGATGCAAGGCGATTTTTAGCTGTCGCGGTGCACGCATTGCTGCTTGCAGAAACGTACCATCTGGCGGAGCTATAATATAAGGCGCACCAATCTCCGCTCCATTAGTGGCATCTAGCATCGCCGCACTATCGCGTACTGAACGCGTAATAACATGGTCAGCCACTGCCCCTTCCCAGCCTTCACCAAGATTAGGGCCCATTGGGTTACGTCCACGGCTTGGTTTCAGCCCAAACGTACCGCACCAAGCAGACGGAAAACGTATCGAGCCACCGCCATCACCGCCGCCTGCCATCGGGACAATACCGCTTGCAACTGCTGCTGCACTACCACCTGATGAGCCGCCAGAGCTGTAGCCTTTTTTGAAAGGGTTGTGAGTGGCGCCATGCGCCTTTGGCTCAGTGGTGATAATCAAACCAAACTCAGGAGTGTTTGTTTTGCCGAAGGTATTAACGCCAGTCGCTTTCATCCGTTTAACGATTTCGCTGTCTTTTTCTGAGATGATATTAACGCTGCGACTGCCCATCGTAATGGGCTCGTCGGCGAAGCTAAAAGATAAATCTTTTAGCAAATACGGCACACCAGTAAACACACCTGAAGGCAAGCCTGCCTGCGCAGCATTGTAGGCGCGCTCATCAAATCGATGTACGATGGCATTTAGCTTAGGGTTAATCTGATTTGCTTGATGAACAGCAGCATCAAGCAATTCCTTTGCACTGACATCACCTGAGTTGACCAATGCCGCTAAGGCTAACCCGTCATACTGAGTATATTCTTTAAACATAACCGACCTTCCTTAGAGAGTAACTTTCTTAAGATTTTCTAAAGCTCATTTTTTAAAATTACAGACTATCTTTTCATATACTCCTGTCAGTTTAGTATAAAAAACCATGCCTGATATCTGATAAATGGACTCATTAGTCATCTGGTCGATTTCAGTAATTAATGAATAGTATGCAAACCTACTCTTTGAAGATGAGGCTTTATTTTACAATAGGAGCTCACTATTAAACCTTTTTATGAAAATACAATTAAACCTCTTCCACAAAAAAACGAGCCACTTTCATGACTCGCTTTTTCAATATTGACCTCATATTTAGCATGCTTACATTAGCAGCTCACGCTTACCACTTTTGCCCATCGAGCTGACCAATCCAGCTTCCTCCATAGAGTCGACAATACGCGCAGCACGGTTGTAGCCGATGCTGAATTTACGCTGAATGCTTGAAGCAGAAACTTTACGTGTTTCCATAATAAAGGCCACGGCATCATTATATAAATCATCATCTTCACCAGAGGCATTGGCTGTACTACCACCGCCTGGGCTAGACAATTCAAAATTGCCTGCCATATTATCAATATAGTCAGGGGCACCGCGCTCACGCCAAGCGTCACAGACACGATTAACTTCTTCGTCACTGACGTAGGCACCATGTACACGATCCGGCTCAATCTGCCCTGGCCCTAAGAACAACATATCGCCGTTACCCAGCATATCCTCAGCACCGCCACTATCCAAAATCGTACGTGAATCGACTTTTGAGTTGACTCGTAGTGCCGCACGCACTGGGATGTTGGCTTTAATCAGACCTGTAATGACATCGACTGACGGACGCTGAGTCGCTAGCATTAAGTGAATACCGGCAGCACGCGATTTTTGCGCCAAACGTGTGATGAGCTCTTCGGCTTGTTTACCAACTTGCATAATCATATCAGCAAACTCATCCGCGACAATGACAATCATGGGTAGTGTTTTTAGCTTGGGTGCTTGGCTAATACTTACGCTGTCATTTGGACGCCATAGAGGATCGAGCATTGGATTACCTGATTTCTCCGCCGCGATGACTTTCTTATTGAACTCATTGAGCTTACGAACTTTTAGTAAGCTCATTAGCTGATAGCGACGTTCCATCTCAGCCACACACCATGACAAGCTACTGGCCGCTTCCGTCATATCGGTGACTACTGGCGTTAACAAATGTGGAATATCGTTATAGTTAGCAAGTTCAAGCTGCTTTGGATCAATCAAGATAAGACGCAGCTCATTGGGTGTATATTTGAGTAGCATCGATAGTAGCATCGAGTTGACCAATACTGACTTACCAGAGCCCGTGGTACCAGCGACCAGCATATGCGGCGCACGCGCAAGGTCGGTAATGATTGGGTTACCACCGATGTCTTTACCCATCGCCATGCTAATCTGCGCTTTAGGATCTTTGAACGTTTCGGTATTGAGCAGTTCAATCAAACGTACCATTTCACGTTTCTTGTTTGGCACTTCGATACCAATGTAAGGTTTACCCGGAATCACTTCGACCACACGCAAAGAAGCCATCGATAGTGAACGCGCTAAATCACGCGAAATACCTGTTACCTTACTGGCCTTCACACCAGCAGCCAGCTCTACTTCGAAACGGGTGACGACAGGGCCAGGGATAGCATTAACCACAGAGGCTTTGACGTTAAATTCTTGTAGCTTAATTTCTAACAACTCAGACAGTTTTTCAAGCTCAGCCACAGTATAGCTAGGCTTGCGGTCAGGATCTGGCTTATCCAATATAGACACTTCTGGAATAGGCGTCAGGCTGCTGCGATAAGCTGCCGTTTGCATCGAGCGCGACTTTTGACTGAAAGCGGCATCATCACTAATATGCGGCATGACTGGTACGTTAGTATCGTCGTTGTCGCTCTCTGGCATCATATCAGTGATATGGTTACTACTATCGCCCTCTGGTACAGCGAAGCTAACAGACGGTTGCGCAGGCGTTTTAGGCTCAGGCACGTTTGAAGTTGGACTAGTCACTTCTACTGTTAGTGCTGCTTTTGGATTAGCAGGAGGCGTATTGGTTGGTGTCATATCTGAAACATTTGACACTGTAGAATCCTTTCCCTCTACTACTGGAGCAACTATAGGCTCAGAAATTATTGTTGCCTTTTCAGTATCTGGCAATTCTACAGGCGTGTCAGACGATTGATTGGCTGGCTCCTCTGCAGAACTCATCTTCTCTTCTGCGATAGGTTCTGGAGTCTTCACTTTTACTATTGACTCAGCTGCTATCGCTTCCTGAATAAGATTAGAGTCTTCTGGCGTTTCTACAATCAACTCTGTAGGCTCTGATATTTCAGCATGCTCTGCCAACCATGCTTCTGCTAATTTATCTACTTCCGCCGTCTCATTTGTCGTAGGGATTTCAGGCTCAGTAGGTTGAATGGCTGGCTGACTGGCTAAATCGTAAGGCATTGGCTCATCAGCTAATGACTGAGCTAGTGGTTCTTTATCGTGTACCACTGGTTGAGCAGCCGCTTTCATCGTGGTAGTTACTGCAGTTGCAGGTACTGCTTTCTCTAACGCTGCCGTGGTACTAGTAACTGTCTGGGAGTAGTTAGGGGCAGGCATAGCAGAACTGTCCACACTATTAGTACTGTAAGCCATTTGTTCACTTGCGAGCAAGTCATCAACAGTATTGGCATCATTCCACGCAAAACTTGGTTCAACTTTGCGGGCGACAGGTGCGGTCGGGTTTGAGGCTAATGGCTGGACTGTATTGTTAACGGTATTATCAGTAGAGTTATTAAGCGAACCTATATCGGTATTGTCCTGCTCATCTTTTAAGCTATTAGATGTCGCCACTGCTTTTGCTGCGATGGCAGAAGCCTTTACACTATCAGCCAGTCCTGATGTTGATAGAAAGTCCGACAACACATTACCGAAACGTCCACCACTGCTAACGTCTTGAGTACCGCTAGTGTTTTCAGCAGACTGCAACTCAAGTGGTAACTGCTCATGCTCTTCTTTTTGAGCTACTGGCTCATCTGCAACTTGGGTATCATCTTGTGAGGTATTACTCGGTTGAGTAGTTTCAATAGTATCCTGACTTCTTATACCTGAACCAAACCACGATAGTGCACGAACCTTTTGATATATCGTTATCCAGTGAATATTAAAGGCATACGTAGCGGTAATCACAACAAATACTGCTAAGAAAACCACACTCCCCCACTGCGATAGTAACTGTGCCAAGCGCGCCTGTAACTCTAGCCCGATGATACCACCAGCGACACCTTTGAGTCCGATTGCGTCAGGGTTCGTGACTTGTTGAACCAAAGTTACCAATTGTGCAAACAATGCGCTAGCACTTAATAGTAAAAACACATAAGCGACCAATCGCATGAGCCAAAACGTTGGTTTGTTTTCCCACCAAATCAAGATAGACTCATAAACCACAAATGCTAAAAACCACCAAGCACCAAATCCAAAAAAACTATAAAGCAAATCGGATAACCAAGCACCTGCCTCACCGCCCATGTTATTAATCGTGGTCATATCACTGCTGATATGCGACCAGCTAGGATCGTTACCCGTATAAGTTATCAAAATGACAAACAGATAAACGGCTAGTATTAACCCAAGGAGGGTAAACATTCCCTTTTTTAAATACTCAATAAGCGGTGCTGATATCACGTAAGATCTGCCTTGTTATTAATACTAAATAGTCGCCAATGCATGACTAAGCTTAATCATGCTGACATAAAGTGTTGACATAAATTTATCGAGCAAAGTGTTTGTTTGATAGGTACCGACTGTAGAACCTTGCAACAACCGTTATCGCTTGGCCCCTACTACACTTTGCATAACTTCTTATAATAACAAATACATAGGTGCAGTGGCGACAGTCTTATCAAGAAAGCGTATAAGAAAGTAAATCAACAGACACTTTGCGTAAGGAAACAGTTGGTTAGCGAAACACTAATAGCAGAACACGGCTAACTTTGTGGCCTAAATTCTGTAAAACACTCGCCGTTTTCGCAGTTATATTCCCAAGTTATTTATTCTTTGATTCTAATGATAACTATGTTTGTTTTAGCAAACTTGCACTTTGTGCTCTGTGCCCTTATGTTATTATCACACAACAATTAGAAGAAGCATATTCGTAGTCATTTTTGATACTCCTCTTTTATTATATTTATAACTTACATTTTTAATTCGTATATTTAGCAAGGAACAACTCATGACAACTGACACTACTGCTCCACGTCACGAAAAGCTCATTATTTTAGGCTCAGGGCCTGCTGGCTACTCTGCAGCAGTTTATGCAGCACGCGCTAACCTTAAGCCAGTTATGGTTACTGGTATGGAAGTCGGTGGACAATTAACCACCACTACCGAAGTCGACAACTGGCCGGGCGATGCGCACGACTTGACGGGTCCTGCATTGATGGAACGGATGAAAGCACATGCTGAGCGTTTCGGTACTGAATTGGTCTATGATCATATTAATGAAGTGAACTTGAACGAGCGCCCTTTTCAACTGACAGGCAACAATGGTAGCTATACTTGTGACGCGCTCATTATCTCAACTGGTGCATCTGCACAATACTTGGGCCTAGAATCAGAGACCAAATTTAAAGGTCTTGGCGTATCAGCCTGTGCTACGTGTGATGGTTTCTTTTACAAAGATCAAAAAGTTGCGGTAATTGGTGGTGGTAACACAGCCGTTGAAGAAGCTTTGTACCTTTCTAATATTGCTTCTGAAGTGACGCTGGTACATCGCCGTGACAGCTTGCGTTCTGAAAAGATCCTTCAAGACAAGCTATTTGAAAAAGCAAAGAATGGCAACGTCAAAATCGAATGGAATCATCAAGTAAAAGAAGTGGTCGGTGATGACATGGGTGTCAATGGCGTCGTCATCGAATCAATGATTGATGGCAGCACCAAACAACTAGATACAATGGGCATGTTTGTCGCTATTGGTCACAAGCCAAATACTGACTTGTTCAAAGACCAACTAGATATGAAAGATGGCTATCTGACCGTCAATAGCGGCTTGAATGGTAATGCCACTCAGACCAGTATCGAAGGGGTATTTGCTGCAGGTGACGTAGCCGATCACGTTTACCGTCAAGCCATCACTTCTGCTGGCACGGGCTGTATGGCTGCTCTTGATGCTGAAAAGTACTTGGATGCATTGGGCGAGACTGTCGCTCGCGATCACACTTACGATTCAACACTAACTGAAGATAAAGAAGCCTAAATGGGTAACTTGACTCAACAGAACGGTAAACTCATCACGCCTGAGACCTTAAAAAGTCTTGGGCGTTATGACTTTCCTGATCCGGTTTCTATCGATCCTGATGGTATTGGTATCGTCGCTATGGGCGGTGATCTGGCTCCTGAAACGCTGATATCAGCCTATGCACAAGGTCTGTTTCCTTGGTTTAACGAAGATGAGCCGATTGCTTGGTGGTGTCCTGAACCGCGTTGTGTAATCGTTCCCTCTGCCTATCAACCGAGCAAATCTCTACGCAAGCAGGCTAATCGTGAACGTTGGCAAGTGACGCTTAATCAAGCTTTTGATGATGTCATACATGCCTGTAGCTTACCGCGTAGCGATAGCCTCAATGACAATCAGCCCGAAGGTGAGCATACTTGGATTCACGCTAAGATGATCGATGCCTATACCAAACTGCATGCACAAGGCTATGCTCATAGCATTGAAGTCTGGGATGAAGCGGGGCAACTTATCGGTGGATTGTACGGGTTGAAGATAAATGGTATCTACTTTGGTGAATCCATGTTCCACCGTGCCTCTAATGCTTCAAAGCTAGCGTTTTGGGGCTTAATGCGCCTGTGTGAACAAAGTGATGTTGCACTCGTTGACTGCCAGCTACCAAACGACCATTTGATGAGCTTAGGTGCGACGACCTTACCGCGTACTGACTTTTTAACTCAGTTAGACAACCTGATAGGTAGCCATTCTGTGCCATGGCAAAAGCACTCTCATAAATCATTAGCCGTCTCGCTACTGAATAGCGAAGCGCCTTGGCAGCTAAGACTATGATTATTATAGCGGTAAAAATACGAGGTTATTATGGCACTTGACACATCGTTTCTATTGATTGGAGAGCTAGCAGCAAAAGCCAATACAACAAAAGACACCGTTCGCCATTACGAGCAGTTAGGGCTGCTAAAATCTCGCAAGCGTCAGGCAGGCTCACGCCTATATACTGAGTTTCATCCAGAATGTATCGAACGTATAGAGCTGATCAAAAGTGCGCAAGCCATTGGCTTCACATTAATCGAAATCAAAAATAGTTTAAATGATTATTATGATGGCCACTTAGATATCGATTCGCAGCTTGCTCTAACACAGCAAAAATTAGAACAAGTCAAAAAACAGCAAGCCAATATTAGCATCATGATAGAACTACTGAGCGAACGCTTAGATATTCTAGGGCAAATGAAAGCAGATAGTGACTATCAACTTGATGTGGAAGTCTGTAAAAAGAAGATACCTTTAAAATAGAGTTTGAAGCTTATTTGGTTTTGTATCTATATCTTGGCTGTTATAGCTATTTCTATTGTGACCACTTCCTTTTTATCAAACCTTCCTCTCTCTACTGAATATAAGTATGCTGCATGATCAATGCATCGACTGCTGGTTTATGTGGCACTTTATAATAGCCTTTGCGTATATGAATAATGCTAAATGCCTGTTGCTCGTATAACGCTATCGCTGCAGTATTGTCTGCACGTACTTCTAACAGGAGACTCTCTACCTGATTAAGCGGTAGCATCTCGTGCAATTTATTCAGTATTTTTGACGCAATGCCTTGTCTTTGGTGTTCTGGATCAGTCCCAATACGCAGCACCTCTGCTTGCTCAAACGTCATTTGATATAAGCAATAACCAACTATCTTACGATGAAAGATACCTTTTTCTTTTGCTTGATCGTAAGCAATCAACATACTAATACTGTCTTGTTCAAGCAGTTCAGCCAATGTTTTCTGATTCCAAGCATCATCTGGTTGCACTATCGCTTCGATACTGGCGACAATTTGGATCACCGTTTCGGTCTCTGCTATATTTGTTGATAACTCTTCTATCGCAAACATGACATTCCTTTTATACTTATTATTAGACTGGCTTTACTATTGCATTACGCTTAGATTATATATAAAACTTACCGTACATCTGATCATACAATCAAATAAATGGATAACCATTCCTC
>NZ_JBQSVK010000021.1:0-44552 GCF_052376195.1 Psychrobacter sp. AOP7-B1-25 | reverse complement strand
ACACACCTACATAAAAGTATCTTCAATTTGATGTTATTTAGGCAGTAATCTGAGTAATTTTGCATCATCACCGTCTTCAAGTGTCCACACTTGTCCGTCTACTGCTAACACACTACGTACACGCTCACCCATGTCATAGCGATAACGCTCAGCAGCGGTATTGTCTTTGCTTATGTCCACTACGACAAGTGCTTTAGATGATAGGCCACTGATAAGCGCATTGCCTTGCCAGCTAGGAAAGTCATTGTGATCACCTGCCGCATAGATACTCATGGCAGATGGTGATATGACAGGCGTCCAAGTGATTTTAGGTGCCGAAAACTCTGGCTTTGTATCATGATCAGGAATATCTAGACCTGAATAATTGCGTCCATTAGATACGACTGGCCAGCCGTAGTTATTGCCCTTTTTAATCATATTGAACTCATCACCGCCTTTTGGTCCCATCTCATTCACCCAAAGCTGTCCACTATCGTCAAACGCCATACCAAGCACATTGCGATGTCCGATGGTCCAAAACTGTTTGGCTATCTCATTGTCAGTAAATGGATTGTCTGTTGGGATAGATCCATCAGCATTTAGACGTATGACTTTACCTAAATTGGCACTCATATCTTGCGCTGGCGTTTTTTCTTGGCGCTCACCTGAGCTAATATATAGATAGCGCCCATCGGGTGAAAATAGCAAACGATGACTATAATGTCCCTGCCCTGTAACTTTCGGAGACTGCTGCCAAATAGGCGTTATGTTTTGCAACGTGGGTGTGGCTGTCTCCAATCCTGAGAGTGTCGCTTTGACAACTTTAGCACCAAATTTGTTACTATCACCTCCCGTTCCTGCTTCCGCATAGCTAAGGTAGACGGTATTAGAAGTCGCAAAATCTGGTGACACAATAATGTCTCCCAAGCCGCCTTGACCGCCATAAGCCACTTCAGGAACACCTTTGATTTCTATCTTGTTACCTGTCGCTGTATCTACGATGAATAGCTCACCTGTTTTTTGTGTTACCAGTAGTTTTGACTCTTCGCTATCAGTACTGGGTAACGCTGTCATAGCCCAAGGCTCATCAAAGGTTGCAACTGCTTTAGTCGTAAAGTCAGGCTTGCTAGTGTCTGTTTGGGCATCTGTGACTGAACCCTCTTGATAGCCTGTGGCAGTACTTTTGTTATTGCTAGAATTCACTGCTGAAGGATTGGAGCAAGCGGATGTGCTAAACAGCAACGCTGCAATGATTATCGGTGAAGTTAAGGGTGGGCTTATACGTTCGATACTGATTGTCATCGTTCTATTTCTCCATTCAGTTTATAGTGATACTACTAGCTATCCATTTAGTTATAGCATACTCATAGCTTTCAGACGGTAAAAAAACAGTAACACAAAGTACGCTACCTGAACAAAAAACCCCTTACCTACATTTGCAGATAAGGGGTTGAAGTTAAGAGTAACGCTAGATCATAAAGAGTAAAAAACTTGATTGATTAGCTCATTCTAAGCTTCTCAAAAGTTAACTTGTCATCTGCGCCTACATCGACTTTGATGATATCACCAGCGACAAAATCACCTGCCAATAGCTTCAATGACAATGGGTTTTCGATCTCTTGTTGAATGGCACGTTTTAGTGGACGCGCGCCATAGACAGGGTCGTAACCTACGGCAACCAATTTGCTCATCGCATCTGCTGATAGCTCAATATCCATCTCACGCTCTTGGATACGCTGGCGTAAGCGATCCAATTGAATATCAGCAATACCCGCCATCTGCGACATACCAAGTGGATGGAAGACAACGATTTCATCAATGCGGTTGACAAACTCTGGACGGAAATGCTGCCCAACAGAGTCCATTACTTCTGCCTTAATATCATCATAGCTTTCACCCACCATCTCTTGAATCTTATGCGAACCCAAGTTACTGGTCATAATAATCACAGTGTTTTTGAAATCTACTACCCGACCTTGCGAATCCGTTAAACGACCATCGTCCAATACTTGCAGTAAGATATTGAACACATCAGGATGTGCCTTTTCCACTTCGTCGAATAATATGACACTATATGGCTTGCGGCGTACCGCTTCAGTCAATGTACCACCTTCTTCGTAGCCCACGTATCCTGGAGGTGCACCGACTAAACGGCTGACACTGTGCTTCTCCATATACTCACTCATATCGATACGTACAATCGCATCTTCAGAGTCAAACAAGAAGTTTGCTAGTGACTTAGTCAGCTCTGTTTTACCAACACCGGTAGGCCCCAAGAATAAGAACGAACCAGAAGGACGATTGGGATCAGACAGACCTGCGCGGCTACGACGTACCGCATTGGCCACCGACTGTACCGCTTCGTCTTGACCAATCACACGCTCATGGAGTTTTTCTTCCATTGCGACCATCTTATCGCGCTCGCCTTGCATCATTTTGCTGACTGGAATACCAGTCGCGGCTGCAACCACCTCTGCAATCTCATTATCTGTGACCTTATTACGTAGTAACTTCACACCGCTACCTTCCACTGTCTGCTCTTTTTGCTCAGCCAAATCAGACTCATTAATGCGTCGTTCTAACTGTGGAATGGTTTCGTATTGCAGCTTACTCATGGTCTCATAGTCACCTTCGCGGCTGGCTTTGTCGTAGGCAATACGGGCTTTATCCAGCTCGTCTTTTAGCTGTTGACTGCCTTTGACCAATGCTTTCTCTGCCTGCCACACTTCATTGAGATCAGCATATTCTTTTTCTAACTCTGCTATTTGCGCATCCAGTACTTTACGCTCGGCCTGCGCGCCAGCATCTTCTTCATTTTTGAGTACTTCGCGCTGCATTTTTAGCTGAATCAAGCGGCTATCAAGCTTACCTAGTGACTCAGGCTTGCTGTCCATCTCCATCCGCAGACGACTGGCCGCTTCGTCAATCAGATCAATCGCCTTGTCTGGTAGCTTGCGATCCGTGATATAGCGATGACTCATGCGCGCAGCAGCGATGATGGCACTGTCTTGAATATCGACGCCATGGTGCAGCTCGTAACGCTCTTTTAAGCCGCGTAATATCGCGATGGTGTCTTCAACTGTTGGCTCATCGACTAAGACTTTTTGGAAACGACGCTCAAGCGCAGCATCTTTTTCGATGTACTTACGATATTCATCAAGCGTCGTTGCCCCGACACAATGCAGCTCGCCACGTGCTAGCGCAGGTTTTAGCATATTACCCGCATCCATTGCACCGTCTGATTTACCTGCACCAACCATCGTATGCAGCTCATCGATGAATAAGATGACATTGCCTTCTTGCTTAGCCAGATCGCTCAACACGCCTTTGAGGCGCTCTTCAAACTCACCGCGGAATTTCGCCCCTGCGATTAATGCACCTAAATCTAACGACAGCACTTCTTTGCGGCGTAGACCTTCTGGCACATCACCATTGATGATTTTCTGTGCTAAACCTTCAACGATAGCTGTCTTACCCACACCCGGCTCACCGATAAGTACAGGATTGTTTTTGGTACGGCGTGATAGCACTTGAATGGTACGGCGAATCTCTTCGTCACGGCCAATGACGGGATCGAGCTTGCCAAGCTCTGCTTGCTCAGTCAAATTAATCGTGTATTTATTGAGTGCATCACGCTGGTCTTCAGCGTTTTGGTTATTGACGGTATCATCGCCGCGTAATTGCTCAATCACCGTTTTTAGTTTACTGGCTGTTACGCCTGCGCTTTCAAATATCTTTTTGGTTTCGCCCTGCTCAGCGAGTGCCAACATCACCCATTCCGTCGCGATAAAATCATCGCCTTCTTTTTGCGCCTGACGATCGGCCAAGTTTAAGATTTTTACCGAGTTTGGGTTTAGGTTGACTTCACCTGTTGGCTCCGAAATCGTTGCTTGATTATCCAATGCCTTTGCAACGCCATTTTTTAACGCTGGAATTGAAGCATCTGCTTGCTGGCAGATGGACAAATTAGACTCATCCTGTAGCAACACGGCAAGCAAATGCACAGGATCGATGCCTGTATGATCGCGTCCTAATGCTAGGCTTTGTGCTTCTTGAATGGCTGACTGCAGTTTTTGAGTAAATTTCTCAAATCTCATGTCTATATCCTTTTATAATTGGTGTTTTCAGTCGTCGCTCTAGACGCTAGCGCCCACTGTTATCTGTCACTTATATAAGGTATATATACATTTATTTCAAGACGATTACCAATAAAACCTTACTTAAAACAATGATATTTATTGTTAATATTAATTAAAGGAGTTATTAATACTAACTAACTCTATCTGAAATATAAGTTATGTTGTTTTATTGGAGAGGATACAGCATAGATATTTGTTAAATACGGTAATAAGTTACGTATCTATTTAGCATAGACCTAATCATAATCGGACTATGCTACTCTACGATGTCAATAGGAATGCCAATCGTCACGGCTGCCATAATAGTATCCATCTCATCATTGGTAACTGCGATACAACCATCTGTCCAATTACGCTGCTGGTTCAGCCAACCCAAATGTCCAAAGCCATTCATTTGTCCATGAATCATGATATCGCCACCTGGGCTGACACCCAATGACTTCGCTCGCGCCTTATCTTCAGTATTCGGATAACTAATATGGATAGAACGATGCGCAATAGAGTTCTCGTTTTTATAATCTAATGTATAAACACCAACTGGTGTACGCTGATCGCCCTCTTGCTGCTTATGACCAGCCGGGCTATCTCCAAGCGCAATACGATATGACCGTATAACTTTGCCATGGCTCATGAGCTGCAATACACGGTCTGATTTATCGACGAAGACTCGATCAATCACTATAGAAGGAGGAATTGGATTTTTGTTTTCTGAAGTGGTTTTGACATAAGCGATAGCACTGGTGCTCACACATACAGCAAGGCTAAGACTGATGAATGTAAGCAACCTGTAGGTACGCGGCTTATCTAGCTGATGAGGTTTTTTGCAAAAAAATGACACGAAACTTAATCCTTATTATTAACTCTCAAAAACGATTAATAATACTGTATCAAAGAATCATGCCAATTTTTGTGCAAGAATGATGAAAATTACGTGGACTACACCATACGAATCGCACCGTCTAAGCGGATGACTTCACCATTCAGATAAGCGTTATCGATGATATGGGTCACCAATTTAGCAAACTCATTGGGCGCGCCTAAACGTTTAGGGTATGGCACACCTGCCTCTAGCTGTTCGCGTGCCTTTTCAGGAATGGTATCCATCATTGGTGTGGCAAAAACCCCCGGGGCTATCGTCATGACACGAATACCGTGACGTGCCAGCTCACGAGCAAGTGGCAAAGTCAGACCGACCACGCCTGCCTTAGACGATGAATAGCTGGCTTGACCTACTTGACCATCAAAGGCTGCAATAGATGCCGTATTGATAATAATACCTTGATCTACGTTCTTTTCTTCATTGCTTTTTTCTACAGTGCTGCCACTGGCTATACGCTTGGCAATGCTCGCTGCGACCAAACGTGCAACATTAAATGAACCGACCAGATTAATATTGACCCCGCGACTAAACGATTCAAGATCTGCTGGATTGTTGTCACGGTCTAGCAGCTTCTGTACTACTGCGATACCTGCACAGTTGACTGAGCCTTGTAGGCTACCAAAAGCTTCTTCGGCCATCTCAACCGCTGATTGTACTTCATCGCCATTAGTAATATCACAGCGTACAAAGCGTGTACTATCACCAAGTTCAGCGACTAGTGCTTGCCCAGCGGTTTCATTTAGATCGGCAATAACGACATTACCACCTTGATCTACAATCGCACGAGCCACCGACTCACCCAAACCTGATGCACCGCCTGTGACCAAAAAGCTATTTTGTTTAACTTGCATGATTATCCCTTTCAGTTTTTACTTTTTATTAGATATTTTTTATTCAACCTATAAACGCTTTACCAACTTTTTTATGCAGCAGACAGACTACGCAGCAAAAAGCGTTGAATCTTACCACTTGGCGTTTTTGGTAGCTCTGTCACAAACTCAATCTCACGCGGATAGGCATGAGTTGATAGACGTTTGCGTACCAGCTCTTGGATTTCTTTAGCAATCTGCTCACTGCCTTTGATACCGTCTTTTAGCACCACATAAGATTTGATAGTGTGACCGCGCACTTCGTCTGGCACGCCTACCGCTGCAGACTCTGCAACGGCCTCATGCTCTAATACAGTGTTTTCAACATCAGTGGGACCTACGCGGTAACCTGCAGTAATGATAATGTCATCATCACGGCCTGAAAACCAGTAACTGCCGTCACTATGACGTTCAACCACGTCTCCTGTCAGATAGTAATCATCTACAAAGGCTTGTTTTTCATTCCAGCTATAACCACGGAAATAAAACGCAGGTGACTGGCTGACCACGACTGCTAGCTGTCCTTGCTCACCATCTGGTAGCACATTCATATCATCATCTAGTACCACTAGCGTATGGCCTGGTAGCGCCATACCCATCGAGCCAACAGGACAGTCATGCGCTAGTGCATGATGTGCACAGCAAGTCATGCCGGTCTCTGTTTGCCCATATTGATCTTTTACCTGACAAGCTAAATACGTCTCGACCCAGTTGACCACCTCGGTATTCAATGTCTCCCCTGCCGAGTTGGCACAGCGAAGAGACAGTTTGGTATTAGTGTCATTATGAGCGTCTTCAAACACGCCGCTAGATTTCATCATACGAAATGCCGTTGGTGAAGATGCCAAATTGGTAATCTTGTGACGTACCATGAAATCACGGGTATTGTTCGCATCAAACCCTGCTTCATTAAAATAAGTAGTGACGCCTAATAGTAGCGGTCCTGTAATGGCATAGTACAAACCATATGCCCAGCCTGGATCCGCCATGTTCCAATACTGATCATCTTCGCGTAGGTCGATGGCATAACGCATATATAAATAGAAAGCCGGTAACGCAGCTAATGGAACACTGACGCCTTTTGATTTACCAACCGTACCTGAGGTGAACATCTGCAAAAATGGTGCGTCCGTATCAAGCGTGACTGGCTCTATCGTCTGCGGCTGTGCTGCCATAGACTGAGTATAGTGGTCATCACCCCACGTCTGAGCATCATCAGGACTGCCAACCAATACCATCTTAGTTTGCGCGGCTAAGTCTTCAAACTTACTGCGGTTTTCTAGATTGGTGAAAACAACTTTGGTGTCGGCTTTGTCCATACGGTATTTGATTGAATCATAGCCAAAAGCAGTAAATAGTGGCTGATATACCGCTCCGATACGCCATGTTGCCAATACAACAGTAAGTAGCTCAGGCGTACGCGGTAGCATAGTCGCTACTTTGTCTCCTGCTTTTACGCCATACGACTGTAATAAGTTGGCGACCTGCGCGCTTGCTTTATCAAGTTCACCAAAGCTCATGCGCGTTATATTGCCTGAGGTATCTTCATGTACTAACGCAGGATGGTCAGCGCGGCCATCACGTACATGACGACCACAGCAAGCCATATAAGCATTTAAACGATCATCCACATGCTCGCCAAATATTTCTGACAGCAGTGTATTCATTTCAAAATGATTATAGTAATCGGTATAGTTTTTTGGTGTGATGGTAGTATCTATATCAATATTCGTCGGGGTTTGAGTGGTGGTGTTCATAAGCTAATCCTTTAGCAATAGCAGGTAACTGGTAAAATGGTATTTATGATTGAAAAACGGTCACATCCTATAGACCATTTCATATGTTCGTATTTATCATGCTCTATTAGTAACGCATTTTTATACTTATTTCAATACATAATGTATCATTTTTATTTTATGATAATAGAGATATCCTACTACTATTGCTATATAAAACCTCACACCTAAACATCAGCCCTTAAGAATCCTAATAACGCTTTCTCTTCACAGCTTTGGTATTGTTTGGTTCGTCCACGGCGTGCTTGTTTGTAAGCCTCAAAAAACTGCCCTGCCAAAAAACGCTCAATGACAATAGGATGAATATAAGAGGCGCGGCATACAGTTGGCGTATTACCCAGCTCTGCTGCCACACTTTTTACCATATCAGTGACTAATTGCTGTCGCTCATCACTTTTTGGTGCACTATCTAGTATGCTAGCGCCTGCAGACGTTTGTAGCTCGTCATATAGATAGCTTGCCGCAAGCACACTTGCCATCCACGTGCGAAAATCCTTTGCACTGTATAGCTTGCTCTCACAATCCATGCCGCACGTATGCATTCGCAAGTAGTCGTTGATGTCGCTACTGTCAACGACTTGTTTGTGCCCTTTGTCATCTAAATATTTGAATATCTGATAGCCTGGCAACTCAGAACAGGCTTGTACGATATCAATCAATCGCTCATCTTGTAGCTCAATATGATGCTCTTTGGCACTCTTTCCAACGAAATCAAACGCCAGTCCATTGTCCGTTTCACTAACATGCTTACTACGTAGCGTACTCAGACCATAGCTTTTATTGAGCTTGGCATAACGGCTATTACCCACACGGATTAAGGTGGTTTCTAGCAACTTAACGACGGCAGCGAGTACATTGGTACGTGACAATGACTCTGCTTCTAAATCTGCCTCGACTTGCGCACGCAGATTGGGCAGCGCCTCTGCAAATCCAATCATTGCATCAAACTTTGCTTGGTCGCGGATATTGTTCCATGATGGATGATATAAGTATTGCTTACGCGATTTTTCGTCTCGTCCTGTCGATTGCAAATGACCTCTTTCATCTTGGCATATCCATACTTCTGACCACATGGGTGGTATCACTAATGCATCAAAGCGCTGACGCAATGCTTTGTCTTTTACCGTGTTGCCCGTTGCATCACGATAAGTAAAGCCACGACCCCAACGTCTACGCTCGTAACCTGGCTCATCATCACTCACATAACGCAAATTAGCTCGGCGCGCGAGGTGCTCATAATCATGACGCACGTCTTTGGTCATTGTCTGCTGGCTTGTCTTTATTGTTGCCTTTGTCATAAACCTATATACCTTTGAGAATTCATGGTTTTAGCATAATTAATGACGGTAGTTTTTGCTGTTTGCTTGGCGCAGAGAATGTGTAAGGCTGTGTAAAATAAAGCGGATGTCAGGGTACTTAATTGTAGAGTTTTAGGGCATAATTCAGTGACTATCAAAACTTAAGTTGAATAAAAAATAATGAAAAACACTTCTATCAAAATAGCACCACTCTCTAAAACCGACTATGACTTTTGGTTGGTATTATGGCAAGACTATTTAAGCTTTTATGAGACGGCCTTACCACTTAGCGTCATAGAGGCAACATGGCGTAATATTTTAGATGATAACGTGGCAATTTATGGATTTGGCGCGTGGGAACGTGATGTGCTCGTAGGCTTCACACATGTGGTACTACACCCCAATACTTGGAACACTACTGACTGTTGCTATTTAGAAGATCTATACGTGAGTGAAGATGTGCGCGGTCAAGGCGTTGGACGTGCGTTAATCGAACAGGTTTATGCTTTTGCCAATGAGAAAGACTGCAACCGTGTCTATTGGGTAACGCAGGAAGATAATACATCTGCACGTAAGCTATACGACGACATCGCCAGCTTGACCGATATGGTGCAATACCGTAAGAATTTATAAATCGTACTTGTTTGTTTTGTCCTTTGAAGTTAGCTCAGAAATATCACACGCATAAAAAAACGCTAAGCATTTTATGCTTAGCGTTAATTGTTCTAATACTGATATATCTTAACAATCGTTATTTACCATATACACATAGATAAGCAGTTTCAACATCTACTTTTACTTGAAACTTTTGATTGGCTTCAACGGTAAACTGCTCGCCAGCGTTAAACGTTTGCCACTCATCACTCTCTGGTAGCTTGACAGTCAATGCACCACTCACCACACTCATGGTCTCAAATTCGCTAGTACCAAACTCATACTCACCAATTTCCATGACACCGACAGTCGCAGGCTTGGTCGCTGTTTGAAAGGCAATAGAAGTTACTTTGTCATCAAAATAATTATTAACGCTTGGCATAATTTTCCTTAATTAAATATTGGTTACTATTTTAAAATGGCTGCTTACAACCCTGCTTTTAGACTCGCTTCGATAAACTGATCGAGGTCACCATCTAGCACAGCACCCGTGTTAAAAGTTTCAACGCCCGTGCGTAAGTCCTTGATACGTGAGTCGTCAAGCACGTACGAGCGGATTTGACTGCCCCAGCCAACGTCAGACTTACCGTCTTCGACCGCTTGCTGTGACTCCATACGTTTTTGCATCTCAAGCTCATAGAGCTTAGCACGCAGCATTTTCATCGCCGTGGCTTTGTTACCATGTTGACTACGCTCATTCTGACACGTCACTACCACGCCCGATGGCTCATGGGTAATACGTACCGCAGAATCTGTCGTGTTTACATGCTGACCACCCGCGCCCGAAGAGCGATAAGTATCGATACGCAAATCTGCTGGATTGATATCAATCTCTACATTATCGTCAATCTCAGGCGAGACAAACACCGCTGCAAACGAGGTATGACGTCCGTTATTACTATCAAATGGTGACTTACGTACCAAACGGTGGACGCCAATCTCGGTGCGTAACCAACCGAACGCATAGTCACCTTTGATCTCAATGGTTGCCGACTTAATGCCAGCGACACTACCTGATGACACTTCAATCACGTCCACTTTGAAACCATGAGCTTCTGCCCAGCGTGTGTACATGCGTAGCAACATCTCAGCCCAATCTTGCGCTTCAGTACCACCGCTACCTGACTGAATATCTAGGTAGCAGTTGTTTGGATCCATCTCACCGCTAAACATTCGGCGGAATTCTAAATCAGCAACGCGTTGCTCTGCGCTATCTAGCTCGCTCTGCACGTCAGCTAGCAATGACTCATCTTCTGCTTCAACTGCCAACTCTAGCATAGCAGACGCATCTTCTAATGTGGTTTCAAGAGAGACCACCACATCGATGACACCATCAAGATGACTTTTTTCTTTATTAATTTTGGTCGCGCGCTCTGGATCGTTCCATAGCTCGGGGTTTTCTAATTCTAAATCGACTTCTTCTAAGCGTTCTTGCTTACCATCGAAGTCAAAGATACCTCCGCAAGTCCTGCCCACGCTCTGATAAGTCTTTGATCTGTTCTTGATACGGATTGATTTCCATGAATATTCCTGTTTTCTAATAAAAATAAATAACGAATACGGCGCTATTTTAAATGAGATTGAGCATAAATGGTTCGCTAATTATCACTATTGCTAATGTTGCTACTCTTACTGGATTGGAAAGCTTGTTAGATTGACCAATCTTCTACGGCCCAGCGATGCGCCAAGGCGTGCGCATGTAACACTTCATCAGGTGACACACAAACGGCCACATCAGCCCATTCTAGTAGCGGAATGTCATTTTTGGAATCAGAATACGCGTATGTTTTTTCGAACGTTATACCAGCTGTTTGCTGTTTACTCAGCCATTTGTCTAGATGGTATATCTTGCCCGCCTGAAAATTTGGCTTATCGATGAGCTTGCCTGTATAGCGATTGTCTTTAATCTCGAGTGGCGTCGCCAACACATTAGCAGCTTCAATACCAAAACGCTTAGCAATGGCGGATACCACAAAATCATTAGTCGCAGAAATAATCACCACGTCATGACCTTGCTCAATGTGTTGACACAGTGCTTCCATCGCTTTTGGGCGAATATGTGGCTCGATTTCGCTTTTGATATAGTCTTCTCTTAGCTCATCAAGTCGATCAAGCGGTAGACTGCTTAAAAACTGCGCGACGAATTCATTGTACTCTGTCGCGTCTAGCGTACCTTCAATATAGTCATTATAAAATTTCTGATTGGCAGTACGGTATTGTGCCTCGTCAACAAGGTCATGCTTTACGATATACTCACCCCAGAGATAATCGCTATCGACATCAAGTAATGTATGATCTAAATCAAATAATGCCAGTTGTTTTTGTGCTTGATTTGCCTGCATGGTGAGACCTTATCGTTGGTTGCGAAAAAATATGAATTGTTTAATAAAATTGGATACAGTTATCTACTAGGGCTGAGCACAGCTCTTAAACAGCACAGCAATTAAATATTGCTCACACCTTGTAATATATCCATTTGGAATTGCTTCAACTATTGACCTTTAGTCAGGCATCGCTATTTCTGTCAAGCCTGTTTTGAATTTCTGGCAACGCTCAGCATAATGTAGCGCTGACATTTTTAGCATGGCAGCTTGCTCATCTGTCAGTGTCTTGACCACTTTTGCAGGCGCGCCCATCACTAGAGAGTTATCAGGAATAACCTGACCTTCAGTAATTAATGCTTTTGCCCCTATCAGGCAGTTTTTACCTATTTTGGCATTATTGAGCACCACAGCACCTATACCAATCAAGCTGTTATCACCGACTTCACAGCCGTGTAACATAGCCAAATGGCCGATAGTCACGTAATTACCAATAGTCACTTTGATACCTGCATCAGTGTGAATCACGCTGTTTTCTTGCACGTTACTATAGTCGCCGATATGGATACGATCGTTATCACCGCGTATCACTGCACCAAACCAAATATTGGCTTGATGGCCTAAATATACATCGCCCATCACTTGCGCTGAATCTGCTACCCAACCGTTGAACGGTACGGCGAATTCAGGGGTTTTGTCTAAATACTGATAAATCATAACGACTCCTTGTTTAATCAATCCTATAGAGATTAGATATATTGTTAAACGTGCTTTGCCTATTGTTTAACTACTATTTTGACATACTCCCCCCACTTTCGCGAAGCTCAAGTGGGGGATTCTAAAAGCAAACACTCTTAGGCGACTTTCTCACGAAGGTCGCTTGTTTTCTGTTTCAACGGGCGACCTTTACTGCATCCTCCCTCCGCAGACAAAACGGCATGTCCTGCCGCTAATATGTTACGAGCCGCATTAAAATCAGCGTTCGTAACATACCTGCATTTGACGCACTCAAATTTTGCCTGAGTTTGTCTATTTTCTTTAGCAATATGCTGGCATTCAGAGCAGGTTTGGCTGGTGTAGCGTGGATTTACTTTAATCAGCAACCCACCGCGCCATTGCTGCTTGTACTCAAGCATATTGACCATCATGCCCCAGCCTTGATCTAAGATTGATTTGTTCAATCCTGACTTGGCTTTGACATTGCGACCTTTGTTTTCCATCGTACCACTGGCTGATTTCGACATATTAGTGACCTTTAAATCCTCACAAGCAATCATGGCGTGGTTTTTGCTGATGCTGGTGGTGATTTTATGTAAATGGTCATGGCGAATGTTAGCGATATGATGGTGGAGTTTTTGAATCTTACGGTTTTGCTTTTTCCAGTTTTCACTGAACTTTACTTTTTTCGCCAACCCACGTTGCAGCTTGGCAAGTTTAATTTGATTGTCTTTAAAGCTATTCTTAGGTTTGATATATTCACCGTTTGAGGTGGTGAGTAGTTTACTGATACCCATGTCCAAGCCAATAGCGCTTTTAGAGGGGTGACGAGGGTTCTCAGTCAGTTCACGTTCTGTGCCAAAGGACACGTACCAGTGCCCTGATTTCTTGCTGATGGTGACATTTTTAATTGTGCCAATAATATCTTGCGATTTTCTAAACCTCACCAAACCAATGCCATTCGGCAGTTTTACTCGATTACCCTCAACACGGCAGTATTTATCAAACTGAACCAAGCGAATTGAGTCGCGCCCATCGGATTTGCGCTTAAATTTTGGCATCAACGGTCGTCGTTGAATCTCTGTGCCATCAGCCAGTTTAAAAAACTTCGGCTTGCGCGGTTTCTTTTTATTTTCTTTCAATCTGGCATGTACTTTAGGATCAAAGAAACGTGACCAAGCCGATGCCAGATCACGTACTTTTTGTTGTAAAGAGACAGCGTTTGAACTGCTTTTTAAGAACTCAAAATCAGGATTATCCTTTAGATCCATGATTTTATTAACAAGGTTGGTGGCGTTGATAAACTCACCTTTAGCAAACATCTCAAATGAGATTGCCAGCATTTGATTCCAAACAAAGCGCGCAGAGCCGACAAGATTATTTAAAATAATCTCCTGCCCTGCATTAGGCTCAAGCCTAAATTTATACGCTTTGTTGATTTTCATAACGCCCATTCATTTTATTTATTGTAGTGTCAGTTCTAAAATTTATGATAGCTTCTTTCAGTATATAGTTTTTATGTATATATAATAGATACTAAGCGAAATTCACCTCCACCCTGATGTCGGGTGGAGTCCTCTTTCGCTTTTTCTGATAATTATAAAAGTTGGGTCTAGCGCTGCGCTGTCCATTGTGGCAAAGCCAACTGCGAAAATCCAGCGCTATTAATATACGCTTGATATTGAATTTGGTAAAAGGGAAAGTAGTTTGTATTTACTTAGGCTATTTCTATCAGGTAGCTATTTTTATAAAGCCCTCATCATTAGCCAAGAAATGACTATTAATCCAGTGAATCGGCTAGCTATAAACGTCTATTTTGTATATAATACGCAAAATCTGTGCCTAAGCGAGCGGACATGATGCAAGTTACCTATTCACTATCTAGTGGGTTTTGTAGTTTCCATCAATAATGTCTTCTCGCTTTTTTGTGGAAAATTTTTGTGTATCGCCCTTTCTTTACTTTTATATGACAGCAGTCAAATGCCGTAAATAAAAGGATACGGAGCAATTTTAGACCAACAAAACATGATGGCACTCACCAATAACAGCGGAGGCAATCCTTGAATTCATCGGCAGAAATACAAGCAATTTTGGCACTAGCAGACGGTACAATTTTTCGCGGTGTGAGTATCGGCAGCTTAGGTCATCGTATTGGTGAAGTGGTATTTAACACAGCCATGACAGGGTATCAAGAAATCCTAACCGATCCTAGTTATGCCCGCCAGCTGGTGACTTTGACTTATCCTCACATCGGTAATACAGGCACCAACAGCGAGGACACAGAATCTGGCAACGGTCACAAAGTATGGGCAGACGGTCTTATTATCCGTGACGCCACCATGGCAACCTCTAACTTCCGTAATTCTGAATCACTCAGCGACTACTTACAACGTAACGAAACAGTAGCTATCGCTGAAATTGATACGCGTCAGTTGACTCGCCTATTACGTGATAAAGGCGCTCAAAACGGTTGTATCATGACCGCTTCAAAAGGTGAGACTATCAGTAGCGACGATGAGCAAAAAGCGATTGAGCTGGCACAAGGATTTGCAGGCCTAAAGGGCATGGACTTAGCAAAAGAATGCTGCACGACAGAAAACTTTGAATGGACAGCTGGTACATGGGATTTGTCAGACACTCTACTTAACCGTGACATCCCTGGTAGCCATGATAGCGGTACTGGCGGCTTCTTTAAGCAACTCGGCACTCACATCGATGCTAAATACAACGTTGTCGCTTATGACTTCGGTAGTAAAACCAATATCTTACGCATGCTCGTCGACCGCGGTTGTCACGTAACTGTCGTGCCAGCGCAGACTCCTATCGCAGACGTACTAGCATTGAACCCAGATGGCATCTTCTTATCAAACGGCCCTGGCGATCCTGCAGCCTGTGATTACGCAATCGATGCGGTACGTCACATCATTGAACAAACTGACGTACCAACCTTTGGTATCTGCTTAGGCCATCAGCTGATTGGTCTGGCTAGCGGTGCAAATACTATCAAAATGAAAACTGGCCATCATGGTGCCAACCATCCAGTACAGGATTTGGCGACTGGCACGGTAATGATTACCAGTCAAAACCATGGTTTTGCGGTTGATGAAGACACGCTACCTGACAACGTTAAATCGACTCATCGCTCATTATTCGATGGTACTAACCAAGGTATCGAGCTGACCAATAAGCCAGTATTTAGCTTCCAAGGTCACCCAGAAGCCAGCCCAGGCCCACATGACTGCGCGCCATTATTTGATAAGTTTGCGGAAATGATGGAACAGTCTAAAACTGCCCAAGCTTAAACGGTCGATTATAATTACATAATAAGTAAAAGCTTGAATCGCCCATAGCGGTTCAGGCGGTCTTAAATACAGTAAAACACGGTAAGTATAAAACGCCATGAGCGTTATCAAAAATAAAGATTACTCAAATTATCACCCAAACGAAGGTAGCTCTAACTATGCCAAAACGTACCGACATAAAAAGCATTCTTATCATTGGCGCAGGCCCCATCGTCATCGGCCAAGCATGTGAGTTTGACTATTCAGGCGCACAGGCGTGTAAAGCACTAAAAGAAGAAGGCTACCGCGTCATCTTGGTCAACTCAAACCCTGCGACCATTATGACTGACCCTGTCATGGCGGATGCCACCTATATCGAGCCGATTACTTGGCAGACCGTTGAGCAAATCATTGCCAAAGAGCGTCCTGACGCAATCCTACCAACGATGGGCGGACAGACTGCACTAAATTGTGCGCTAGATTTAGACAAGCATGGCGTACTGACCAAATATAGCTGTGAGCTGATTGGCGCGACCAAAGACTCAATCGAGATGGCAGAAGATCGCGACTTATTTGACAAAGCGATGAAGCGTATCGGCCTTGAATGCCCGCGTGCTGAAACTGCTGAAACTATGGAAGAAGCCTTTGCTACTCAAGAAAAAATGGGCTATCCATGTATCATTCGTCCATCATTCACCATGGGCGGTTCAGGTGGCGGTATCGCGTATAACCGCGATGAGTTCATTGAAATCTGTGAGCGCGGTTTTGACTTGTCTCCAAACCATCAATTGCTTATCGATGAGTCACTCATTGGTTGGAAAGAATATGAGATGGAAGTGGTTCGTGACAAAAACGACAACTGCATCATCATCTGTGCCATCGAAAACTTTGACCCAATGGGTGTGCATACAGGCGACTCAATCACTGTTGCACCAGCGCAGACTTTGACTGATAAAGAATATCAAATCATGCGTAACGCATCACTCGCGGTATTGCGTGAAATTGGTGTGGAAACGGGCGGATCAAACGTACAGTTCGGTATCAACCCTGATACCGGCCGTATGGTCGTCATTGAGATGAACCCACGTGTATCGCGCTCATCTGCCCTCGCTTCAAAAGCCACTGGTTTCCCGATTGCCAAAATCGCAGCAAAACTAGCGATTGGTTATACCTTAGATGAATTGCAAAATGACATCACAGGTGGTAAAACGCCAGCCAGTTTTGAGCCTGCGCTTGATTATGTCGTGACCAAGATACCAAGATTTAACTTTGAAAAATTCCCACAAGCAGACAACATCTTATCGACTCAGATGAAGTCAGTTGGTGAAGTGATGGCGATTGGTCGTAACTTCCAAGAGTCTATGCAAAAAGCACTACGCGGTATGGAAACAGGCGCGGATGGCTTCGATGAGCAGATTGATTTTGCTGCTATTAAAGACGGTAAGCTGAGTACTGAAAAAGCGCGTAGCGAAATTATCAACCGTTTAACGATTCCAACTCCTGAGCGTATCTACTACGTCGCTGATGCGTTTCGCATTGGTATGAGCGTCGATGAGGTGTTTAACTTCACCAAAATTGACCCATGGTTCTTGGTACAAATCGAAGATATCGTTAAAACAGAAACTACTGTTAAATCACTTGGCTTTGGTGGCTTGACTGAAAATAATTTACGTAGCTTCAAACGTAAAGGCTTATCTGATTTACGTCTTGCTAAATTGCTTGGTGTTTCACAAAAGCAGCTACGCAAAAAGCGCTGGGACCTAAACGTTTATCCAGTCTATAAGCGTGTCGATACCTGTGCTGCTGAGTTTGCGACTAGCACGGCTTATATGTACTCAACGTACGATAGCGAGTGTGAAGCCAACCCAACAGACAAAAAGAAAATTATGGTGATCGGTGGCGGTCCTAACCGTATCGGCCAAGGTATCGAGTTTGATTACTGCTGTGTGCATGCAGCGCTTGCCATGCGTGAAGATGGTTACGAGACCATCATGGTCAACTGTAACCCTGAAACGGTTTCAACCGACTATGACACTTCTGACCGCTTGTACTTTGAGCCGATCACATTAGAAGACGTGCTAGAGATCGTCCGTATCGAAAACCCTGATGGCGTGATTGTACAGTTTGGTGGTCAAACGCCATTGAAACTGGCTCGCGCACTAGAGTCAGCAGGTGTTAAAATCATCGGCACCAGTCCAGACGCCATCGACCGTGCTGAAGACCGTGAGCGCTTCCAGCACATGATTCAACAGCTTAATTTAGTACAGCCGTCGAACGCATTAGCGACCAGCTTAGAAGATGGCTTGGTTAAAGCAAAAGACGTAGGCTACCCATTGGTTGTACGTCCATCTTATGTATTGGGTGGTCGCGCGATGGAAATCGTCTATAACGAAGATGAGCTAAGACATTACCTACGTACTGCGGTACAAGCATCAAACGAAGCGCCTGTCCTACTAGATCGCTTCTTAGATGATGCTATCGAAGTCGATGTAGACTGTGTCTGTGATGGCACTGATGTGGTCATCGGCGGTATCATGCAACATATTGAACAGGCTGGTGTCCACTCAGGTGACTCAGCATGCTCACTACCACCATACTCATTGTCTAAAGAGCTATGTGATGTGATGCGTGCGCAGACGATCGCCATGGCAAAAGAGCTAGGCGTTGTCGGTCTAATGAATGTACAGTTCGCCGTAAAAGGCGAAACCGTATATATCTTAGAAGTGAACCCACGTGCTGCACGTACGGTACCGTTTGTTTCTAAGTGTATCGGTACGTCGTTAGCACAGGTTGCCGCTCGCTGTATGGCTGGTACTTCACTTAAAGACCAAGGCTTCACGACTGAAATTGTTCCAGTATTCTATGCGGTCAAAGAAGCGGTATTCCCATTCGCTAAGTTCCCAGGTGTTGATCCAATCTTAAGTCCTGAGATGAAATCAACAGGCGAAGTTATGGGCGTGGGCAAAACCTTTGGCGAAGCATTCTACAAGGCTATTATCGGTAGTAATGAGCGCCTGCCAGGTTTACCAACTGAAGGCGAGACAAAAACCGTCTTTATCTCAGTTCGTGATAGTGACAAAGCCCAAATCGCTCCAATTGCTCGTCAGCTTGCAGACTTTGGTTTCAAGATTGTCTCGACCACTGGCACGCAAAAAATACTGAGCGATGCTGGGATCGAAAGTCAGCAAATCAACAAGGTTACTGAAGGTCGCCCGCATATTGTTGATGCCTTGAAAAACGGCAAAATTGACCTTATCATTAATACTACTGAAGGTAAGCAGGCACAAGAGGATTCATTCTCTATTCGCCGTAGTGCGCTACAAGGTAAAGTATTCTACGTCACCACGTTGGGTGCCGCAGATGCCGTTTGCAAATCTTATGCGATTGACTTACCGTTTGATGTCTATAAGTTACAAGATTTACATGAGCAAGCAAAGTCTATTGACGTGGCTGAATAATTTCAGTAGATTAAGCATAACCGTTAAGCTTGCCTAAAAGCTCATTCAGATGTGGTTGTTTGCTTTAAATATAGCCAGCCATGCTTGAGGAACGATACCTTTACTGTGATAGACCTAAAAAGCATAGTGGCTAAATTGCGACTATGCTTTTTATTACGTAAGCTTAAGTACGTCTATGCTTGAATTGAGGTGAAATACACTCATAAATGATAGCCAACTTATTCATTACATTGTCTTGGTTATCACTCTTTTATATTTTATATCCATTGCAACAACACTGACACCATCTCATTATGAGGTGGTGTGGTGTTATTGGTTTAAGGAAAAAACATGCAACGTTACCCAATGACTCCGCAAGGACACGCAGCTTTAGAAGCCGAATTAAAACAGCTAAAAAGTGTCGACCGTCCACGCATCACAGCATCGATTGCTGAAGCACGCGAACATGGCGATTTGAAGGAAAATGCTGAATACCATGCTGCCCGTGAGCAACAGGGTTTTTGTGAAGCGCGTATTCGCGATATCGAAGCGAAACTTGGTGGCGCTCAAGTCATCGATCCTTCGACTCTACCACAAGAAGGCCGTATCGTTTTTGGCGTCAGTGTCGTGATCGAAAACATGGACACTGAAGAAGAAAAACAGTACAAAATCGTTGGCGATGATGAAGCTGACTTTAAAGCTGGCAAAATCTCAGTCAACTCACCAATCGCTCGTGGCCTGATTGGCAAGTTCGAAGGCGACGAAGTACGCATCGAAACACCAAAGGGCGTGGTTGAATACGAAGTCATGAAAGTGATCTACGGCTAATAGATAAACTGTGTTTTAATCTAAAAACTTAACGCCCTCAGTTAAAAATAGTTTGAGAAGTGACCTTTAGACAATAGCTTTTATTTCAACGGTTGCGATTGGCTACTTTGCCATTCAATTCCGTAGATAAAAGCGATAATACGCGTAAATAGTATTTACACTGTTTCGGTTACACAATGCTGCTTTTAACCATGATTTATTTTGGCGCATAATTATTTGAGTTTGTGTGTACAATAGCTTTAATATTAAGTCTATTCAGTAAGCAATATTTAAGATTGAATAACTTTTATACAAGTTATCACTGCTGCGCTTTCAATAAAAGTAATGATGACCTGATCGCAAACATAGGCTAATATCAGCACGACTACCCTCGTTATTTGGCATATTTTTTGGTGTCATTTAGCGGGGGTTTTGTTTGTCTAAGCATTACCTACTGTTGTATTACTGGCTACTATTTTTGAGGGAGTACTTATGATTACGAACGATAGTTTTCAAGCATCAGCTACTAAAACGACTATGGCAAAAAATGCAGCTATTTCTGCAATACTAACAGGTATCCTGTTAGCCGCCTCATCGGTCAATGCTGCCCCTGAGGTCGCCATTGGCTCATCTAACAGCGGTAGCACTACCGTGATCGAGCAATACTCTGATGGCAATACTGCTACTATTACGGCGACACCAGACGGTATCACTATGCAAAACGGCATGCCATACACGGTGACTCAGGTAAACGCTGTGCCACGCTATGTCGTACATCAGTCTTCTATTGTCCAAGGTACGGCGACCGTTACTAGCGTACCAGTGACCAATCGAACGACTAATCGCGTCACTAAAGTAGATGTGATTACCACGCCTGCCTGTAGTGTGGCACAAGTACTACCTGTCGCAACCAACGTCACCCCGCCAGTGATTATGCAGCAGCCAGTGACCAATCAAGTAACGACGAAAACAACTTTAGATACGTTGCAACTGTCCCCTACTTTTAGTACACCTGACGTAGTCAATGCCAACACTAAAGTCATGAAAATTCTAAAAAATGCTGATGGACGTGAAATTGCCGTTCCTGCCAATCATATTACCTCAGGCGATGTGATCGAGTATCACACCACGTATACCAATACCACGGCACAGCCGGTCAATGACATCAACGCCATGATCTCACTACCGAGTGGTGTCCAACTGGTCTCGTTAAATAGTCCCCTACCAACGTTTGCCACCACTGACGGTAACAGCTATCAAACTATTCAACAAATTGGCAATACGGTGGCCATACAAGAAAACTACTCTGATCTGAAATGGAACTTAGCAAACCTTAATGCCAATGATAGTCAAACCGTCGTAATACGTGTCAAGGTACAATAAAGCTGAGATTGCTGCGTATTATAATTCAATAGTTATTAGTATATGTAAAAGGTTTTGTAGACTAGCTATCTAGTCAGCAAGACCTTTTTTAAAGATAGCTCACTGATTATGATATAAATAAATGCGTGTTGATTTAAAATGCACCTCGTACTGGTATTGGTTAAATCATTTTATTGCGTATGTTTATACCACTAAGGAAGATGAATAATGAGCATCCTATCTATTAGAATACTTTTATTCATCCTTATTCTTATCGGCATATTTATTGTATTTAAAGCAATAAAATTGCTTAAGAATGTATTCAATGGCGTTAAATTATTGATGCTGCCGTACAATGATAATCTAGGCCACTTCACTGTTTCAAAATCAGGCGTCTATGCAATCTGGCACAAAGGCCCTCTTTTCAAAAAAACACCGCTGACCCAGTTTAGACCACATATTCTCAATACCGCTACTGATAAAGAAATTAAGCTTAATCGCTCAATACTGTCTCCGCGCTCAAAAAATTTTGATACTGGAAGAGTTGAACTTTTTACTTTTAAGGCGGAAGCGGGTCATTACGAATTGAAACTGGTACCAGGGTCAAGTACCTCAAGATTTCAAGCAATGATAGGAGGTGCCATACCGTTGGCAGATATTGATTTAAACCACTACTCTATTGAGATTCAAAAAAGCCAAGCACAGATACTCACGATACTATCCATTCCTCTCTTATTGCTTGGTATTACAAGTATTATTGGCGGATTGGTGGTTGGATTATTAGCTGAAAAAATCTTTATATAACTTCAAATCATATCCAAAGATACAAACTCTTGTGACGACAACCGTTGTCGCATATCGTTTAAACTTCGCCTATAAATACAATGACTTAGCGATAATTTTGGTAAAATAACCCTTCATCAATTAATTGGTAAAACGCGACTTATGGCAAACATCAATTATGAAAGATTACAGGGCAAACTCAATATTCTGGCTGATGCTGCCAAGTATGATGTCTCTTGCTCATCCTCCGCTGGTACTCGCAAAAACCAAGGCGGCGGATTAGGCGATGCTTCAGCGACAGGTATCTGTCACAGCTATACCGAAGATGGCCGATGTGTCAGCCTGTTAAAGATTCTTTTGACCAACCACTGCATTTACGACTGTGCTTATTGCACCTCACGTAAAAGCAATGAAACGCCGCGTGCCGCGTTTAGTGTCGAAGAAGTCGTCGATTTAACCATGCAGTTTTATCGTCGCAACTATATTGAAGGGCTATTCCTCAGCTCTGGTATCTTTAAAAGTGGCGACTATACCATGGAGCGACTGGTCGAAGTCGCCAAACTCTTGCGTACGCGCGAGCGATTCAATGGTTATATCCATCTAAAGACCATACCAGGTGCATCAAAAGAGCTGCTGCTAGAAGCAGGACTGTATGCGGATCGTTTGAGCGTCAATATCGAGATTCCGACTAAATCAGGATTGGCTTTGCTTGCACCAGAAAAGTCACATGATCAATTAAAAGCACCGATGGAAACGGTAAAAGAAGAAATTATCACTATTCGTGAAAGCCGTAAAACCCATAAAAAAGCGCCTAAGTTCACGCCAGCAGGTCAGACTAGCCAAATGATCGTTGGTGCCAGTAACGAGACTGACTTGCAGGTGATTCAGCTATCGAGTCACTTCTACAAAACGTATGATCTCAAGCGTGTTTACTACTCAGGTTATGTACCGATGCTTTCCGATAATCGTCTGCCAGCGATTGGCACACCTGTACCGATGGTGCGAGAGAACCGTCTGTATCAGGCAGATTGGTTAATGCGCTTTTATGGTTTTGGCGCGCATGAGATTGTAGAGCCAGAGTCGCCGTTTTTAGATTTAGACTGTGATCCAAAGCTTGCTTGGGCGATACGCCATCGTGAGCATTTCCCTGTCAATATTCAGACAGCGACTTATGAGATGATCGTGCGTATCCCAGGTATCGGTACAAAAACCGCCAAAAAAATCGTCAAAGCACGTAAATTCAATCAATTGACGCTATACCATCTCAAAAAGATGGGCGCTGCGGTCAACCGTGCCAAATACTTCATCGCAACCACTGGCAAAAACGAACACCTTGCTCATTTAACGCGCGATAATTTCCGTCAGTATGTATTGGCTCAAACGCAGACTAAGTTTAACGATCAGCGTAGCGGGCAGTTGGCTTTATTTTAGAGTTGCTCTAGGTAATGTACGTTAAATAAATCGCTATCTCGCTACTGTAGTTATGCTAGAAATATAGGATAAAACATGTCAGCACTTATACAAAACGACTCTTACGCTGTCGGTCAGTTGACGCCTAGCATTGTACTGTATGAGCCTAGCTTTGAAGGTTGGCTGAGTGCGGTGTTTTATGTCTATGCCAACCGCCTACAAAACGATATATCACTGAAGCTAACCGCTCAAGATTGCTATAGGCCCTCACTCATTGCTCAAGCAACCAACGTAGCAACTGATGAAGACAAAGCCGAGCGCGTCCTCACAAAACTGAATAAGCTACTAGGACGCTCAGGTATGCGAAATATCTTATGGGGATTTTTATCAGAGAAAGAGGATATTGGTACGACGTTATTCCGCGTGGTCAAATACGCTATCGACTACCCTGGCCGCCATATAATGCAAGATCTTGGTAATTTAGATGTTCTCGAACTAGTACAAACAGTCAAATCTGTTGGCCGTGAAAAACATCGCATGGAAGCGTTTGTACGGTTTGAGCATACCACTGACGATATTTATTTTGCACGTGTAGAGCCTGATTTTAATGTACTGCCACTGATCGGAGAGCACTTTCGTCAGCGTTATCAAGATCAGCATTGGGCAATCTATGATATCAGTCGCGGATTTGGTATCTATTATGATAAAAGTAATAGTACGTCGTCACGACCAGCAAAGCTGCAAACCATCACCGATCTCGATGATGCAGTCTTGCGCAATCCTGCCAGCATCCATAGCGAGAACGAACAACGTTATCAGAAATTTTGGCAAGGGTACTTTACCAACGTCAATATCAAAGAGCGCAAAAACCCTAAGCTACATAAGCAATACTTGCCGCAGCGCTACTGGAAGTACTTGAGTGAAAAGCAAATGCTGCCCAATGCTGATCATTTACAAAAAAAGCGTTAGTGGTTTTTAGTATTCGTTAATCCATATATTATATTTATATATTCTAAAACCCTGCCTATCTGACCTCATCTTTTTATCTTGGTGGTTGAGTTTTAGTCGCTTTTCACTGACAATAGCAAATTGATATTACTAACTGGTGACCAACGCTATTATGAAAGTTATGCGCTTACTGTCGTCTCTAAAGCATGATGAATCCGAGCGCGGCATTTTTCATCTTGGGCGGGCATTGGTCAAAAATGAGCATACTTCTATTATTGTCTCGAGTGCCGATGAAGACAATGATTTGGTTAGACGTCTCAAGCGTGATGGCAATATATACCATCAACTGCATGTGAATAAAAAGTCTTGGCTAGCATTGCTACAAGTTTCTGCACTGCGACATTTGATAGAAAAGCACGAACCTGATGTCATCCATATACACTCGCGTACACCTGCATGGATACTGCATTTGGCACTGCGCCGAGCACGCATCAAACGGTTTCCCAAACTGGTCTCGACCATGTATGGTTTTTATCCTATTAATAAGTACTCTCAAGCCTTGCTCAACGTTGATACGATAATCACTGTATCTGATAGTGTCACTCAATATCTAAGAAAAGGACTACGCATCGAGGACCTAGAGGACCTAGAGGACGTAGACCCTAAAGTCATCACGCGTATCTATCGCGGCATCGATACTCGGCGCTACCCTTACCGTCATAATCCTTCCGTCTATTGGTTACGTCATACCTTTGCTGAATACCCTGAGCTTGAGCACAAAAAATGGCTAGTATTTCCAACCGTCATCGGTAATGAGTATGGACAAGAATGGCTCATTGATATCTTGGGCAATCTGCAGGAACAGTTCCCCAATATTCATGTCATTATTATGGATGAAGACTATAAAGATGGTGATGTCGCTCATGAAGACTTTCGCCAACGTACCAACAGCTTGGGACTTGCTGAACGCATCACTTATGTAGGTAGCAAACGTAATGATATGCGGGAATGGCTATCGGCGGCCAATATTGTCATGGCACTGGCCAATGAGCCAGAGTCAATCGGTATCAACGCCCTACAAGCCATACATCTAGGTACGCCTGTCATTGGTTGGGATCAAGCAGCCTTTAGCGAGATTTTGCAACCGCTCTACCCACAAGGACTGGTCAAAAAGTACAATGCCAATGCGCTTTGTAAAGCAGTTAGAAATCAGCTGGAGAGTGTGACTCGCCCTGAAATGACCAATAAATTTACCATGCGAGAGATGATTGATAAGACACTTGAGGTATATGAAGGTTTACACAAGACAGCACTAGCAGAAGAACAAGCGGAGGCAGATGCAATCGCAGTGCGAAGAATTAAAAAAAGCCTCAAAAAAGCGGCCAAACCCGCCCTGAATGTTGCGGTCAAAAATATTGAACCTGTTGCTAAAAATCCTAAAATAAAACTGACGAAAGAAAAACCGAGAAAAGCAGATACTACGACAGACTAAACGTAAAAAAGGCTACCTTCATCGCTGAAAGTAGCCTTTTAAATATTGAATGTTAATGAGTACTCAAACTAATAAGCCAGTTTAGTAAGTCGCTGGAGTATGCGCGCTGATAATGCGAGTAATGGCATTAGTTGGGTTAATAAAAGTATGAGGCAGACAGGTTTTAATCACGTAGCTATCGCCTTCATTTAACAGGTAAGTAGTATCATCAATACGAATGATAATCTTGCCTTCGATCACGGTACCTATCTCCTCACCTTCATGAGAAATCCTATCTTCAGTCGAACTATTCGGCTGGTAAACCTCTATCAAAAACCCTAAGTTTTTAATCGGACTACCATTAAATACTTGTTTGATAGAGACTCGACTGTTTGGCTCACTAATTTCTACCAGATCTTTTGGTGTAACAACGACTCTGTCTTTACGTTCTTTCCACTCGTCACTAAAAAAGGTGTTTAGGTCAGAATCGAGCACTTCCAATATTGCTTTTAGCGTATTGACGGCAGGGCTAACCTTATTACGCTCGATAGCACTGATGGAAGTATTGGTCAATCCTGCTAATCTCGCCAATTTACGCTGCGAGAAACCTTTGGTAAGACGCAATTGGTTGATTTTTTTACCAATATCTTCTTCAGGCTTTTCTAACTCTTGAGTATTTTCAAGCATATCCTGCTCTTCAGTAGAACACGCTTCTTCATCGTTGATGTCATCATCGATACTGGTATTAGTATCGACGTTGTTATCAGGATTTTGTTTGACTGGCATAATGAATAAATTCCGTAAATAAAAATTTGGAAAAACCATCTTTGGCATAATTTAGTTCAGGATGCCATTGTACACCAATCATAAACGGATGTTTTGCTAAGCTGATTGCCTCTACCAATCCATCACGTGCGACTGCCTCAACAAATAACCCCTCACCCACTTTATTGATTGCTTGCTTATGTAACGAGTTGACATGCCACTCCTCACCAAATGCTGCAAGCTTTCCTTCAGGCTGGATGATGACATCATGTACTGGCTGATATTGTACTTCGAGCGGTTGCGTATTGTCTTCTAGATGCTGCTCATAAAACCCTTCTATCTCACGCCAATCTGGGTGCAGTGTCCCCGCAAAATGCACATTCATCTCTTGTAAGCCACGGCACACTGCTAATAAAGGTGTGCCAGACTTGTCTGAATAATCCAATAGCTTAAAGCTCAGCTCATCACGATTTAAATCTTGCTTTTCTTCTACGTGTGTCGCGCCATAACGTGTCGGCGCAACATTGCTATAACTGCCTGTCAATAATATACCATCTACTAGCGATATTAATGTTTCAAAGTTTGCGTCATCAGCAGCGGTGTAAGGTAGCAATATTGGGTTCCCACCATAGTGTTGTATGGCATCGATATATTTTTGATATACCGCTTGTGCTGGTTGGCCATCAACCATTTTATGGCATGACACGATAGCGATGATTGGCTTAGTAGTAGACATATTCTTTCCCTAGATATGGTATCCGAACCTATATGTCCAGATGGTGTAAGTATTTACTTAACCAAAATTTATCACAATACCTCATCAAATGTAAACTATAAACTTCACTAACAACTCTTTAAGGTATTATGAGTTATATAAATTACTTTTAGATAAATAAAAATAAATATTGACAACTATAAACTTCATACATATATTAAAAGACATATTTATGACACAAAACAATTTTTATACATTGTGCACATTAACAGATAGCTTTCTGAAATTCGCTAAGCACTGAATACTAAGTATTTAATATTGTTAGTTAAATTATAAAAGCCAACCAAAATCGTTTGAAACTGACAGGGATAGAAGAGATGACAACGAATAGTGAAACTATAAGTACGGCAACAAACAATACCGAATATGTTTATATTGCGGCGGGTGATATCAACGGGTTACTTCGCGGTAAACGCATCCCATATAATCAAATGGGAAAAGCACAAAATGGCGATATTCGATTACCACTATCTATTTTAGGTGTCGATATCTGGGGTGCTGATGTTATTGAATCTTCCCAGTGTAATGGTGACATCGATGCCATTGCTCGCCCTACTGGTCGTGCTGCTTCTCCGCTTCTAAATACCAGTGCACCATCATCTCTGCTACCTGTGTGGCTCTATACCGAAGACAATGAGCCTTACTACGGTGATGCTCGCCACGTTCTGAACTTCATTAGCAACAAATTCAAAGCGCTTGGTTTGACACCTGTCATGGCAACCGAGCTTGAGTTTTATTTGGTTGACTATACTGAGGGAGAGACACCCAAGCCACCTATCCGTCCTAAGAGCGGCCTGAGACTGAACAAAACCTCTATTCTTAGTATCAATGATTTATTACAATTTGATGAGTTTTTAGACGAAGTCTACGCTCAGTGTGAGAAACTCGATATTCCTGTTGATGCAGCATTGGCAGAAAACGGCTGTGGTCAGTTTGAGATCAACTTATTGCATGTCGATGATCCACTAAAAGCCGCTGACGATGCGATACTATTCAAACAAGTGGTCAAAGCGGTCGCTGCTCGTCGCAAGCTCACCGCCACTTTTATGGCCAAACCGTTTGGTCTACAGTCTGGTAATGGCTTTCATGTACATTGCAGCTTGCTAGATAAAGACGGCAATAATATCTTTGACGATGGTTCAGATGAAGGCTCGGATATGCTACGTCATGCCGTCGCTGGCCTACTGAAGACTATGTCAGACTGCACATTACTGTTTGCACCACACGTCAACTCTTATCGCCGCTTTGCACCAGGTACACTAGCACCAAATAATGTGTCATGGGGTTATGAAAACCGTACAGCAGCCGTACGTATTCCAGGTGGAGATTCAAGAGCACGCCGTATCGAACACCGCGTTTCAGGTGCTGATGCCAACCCTTATTTAGTCTGTAGTGCAGTACTAGCAGGCATGCTGTATGGTATCGAAAACAAACTAGAAGCCCCAGATCCAATCAATAGTATTACTTATAATGATGAAGACCTTAAAACCTTGCCATTAGATTGGTTGTCAGCCATTCGTCAATTTGAAAACAGCGACGTCATTGATGCACTATTCCCAAGCGAGATGATTGAACTTCTGATTGCCGTTAAAAAGCAAGAAGCCATGCGCTTTGCTCAGCAAGTCACCAATCTTGAATACCTCACCTATTTACAGGATGTCTAATATGTCAAATAGCAAGCCGTCTAACAATACGCGCAATATTCCACACTACTCAGACAATGGGCAATATCCTGATAGCTATTATGCTGCCAGTCGCAATCCTAAACCAGATAGACCAAAGCTAGAAGATGACATTCATGTTGAGATTTGCGTGGTCGGTGGTGGCTATAGCGGCTTATCAACGGCACTGCACCTCATGGAGACAGATCACGAAGTGGTCGTACTTGAAGGCGCACAGATCGGTTGGGGTGCATCAGGTCGCAATGGTGGTCAGATTGTCAATGGTCTAAATGCCAGCTTGGAAAAAATCAAAAGCTCTTATGGTCAAGAAAATGCTGATTTTGTCGGTCAGCTTGTGACTCGCGGTGGTAAAATCATTCGCCGATTGATCAAAGACTACGATATCAGCTGTGATCTGAAAGAAAAAAATATCTTTGCCGCCTTAAACAACGGGCAGTTAAGAGACCTACAAAAAACGCATGCACTGTGGGAAAGCCATGGTATGCACGACCGTGAAATGCTCGACAAATACGGCATGCAAGAGCACATTAAATCAGATGCGTATGTGGGCGGCGTTATCGATCATTCAGGTGGACACTTTCATCCACTAAACCTTGCGCTTGGTGAAGCAGCTGCCATAGAATCACGTGGCGGTACTATTTACGAAAACACCTTAGTCGTTGATGTTGAATATGCTGATGACCATATCAAGGTCATTACTGAGTTTGGTACGGTCACTTGTAAACAAGCCGTTATGTGCGGTAATGCGTACTTAAACAAAGTCATTCCTAAACTGACTGATCGAGTTATGCCAGTATCAACGCAAATTATCGCCACCGAACCATTGGGTGATTTGGCCGATCAGCTGCTCCCTACTGATGTTTGTGTTGAAGATGTCCGCTATATCCTTGACTACTATCGTCTGTCAGCAGACAAGCGCATGTTGTTTGGCGGCGGTACGGTCTACGGCGGTCAAGATCCCTCTGATATCACTGCCAAAATCAGACCCAACATGAATAAGATTTTCCCAGAGCTGCGTGATGTAAAAATTGACTATGCATGGAGCGGTAATTTTGCGCTGTCTTTTTCACGTGTGCCGCAGATGGGTAAACTACATGATCGAGTATATTTCGCCCATGGGTACAGTGGTCACGGTGTGACAGGCTCGCATCTGTTTGGACAGATACTGGCCGATGCCATCAATGGCAACACAAAAGAGTTTGATACATTTACGAAAATTCCTTGGATTCCTTTCCCTGGTGGTCGCGCACTACGAGTGCCCTACTCTATGATGGGGTCATGGTGGTACGCGCTAAAGGACAAGACTGGCATGTAAATATAGGACTAACCTTGCATAAAAGCGGACGATATACTCAACGCTTTTCTCATAAAAACTACTGTTGCACTGACCTATCACAGTAATGGATTGCTGTGATAGGAAGCTTGATAGAAAGTTGTTTCGCTACTCTCTATCGAGCATCAACCACAAAATAGAGTTTGTTTTAAAAAATTATGTTCTATAGGGAGTGTAAACATGAACATGAAACTCAATGATGCTGTCGAAGGGCACTATCATAATAAGCGAGTCTTTCTCACCGTAGTAGTAGCCGCTGTTATTTATCTAGCCTTTGCTTGGCTTTCTATGAGTCGCGGCCCAGATGAATCTTGGGGTGCTTTGTCCTTATTACCCACCTTATTAGTATTAGTCACCGCTATCATCTCTAGGCGTCCTTTTGAATCTATGATCGCAGGCTGCGTCGCTGGCCTCGTTATGCTCAACCCATTCGATTTAGTTTCCCCTTTCGCAGATAATATCTCAGCTGTACTCGGTAACGAAACCATTATTTGGATCGTACTCGTTTGTGGTCTCATGGGTGGTCTTATCCAGCTCCTTGAAATCAGTGGATGCCTAAATGGTTTTAGTGAATGGCTACAAAAAATTATCAAATCGCGTCGTCAGTCGTTATTGGCTACTTTTGCGTTGGGCGTTGTGGTCTTTATTGATGATTACTTGAACTGCTTAGCGGTATCTACTTCCGTTAAAAAGCTCACTGACGTCTATAATGTCTCTCGCGAAAAACTTGCCTATATCGTCGATTCAACCGCCGCTCCTATGTGCATCATCGTGCCTATCTCGACTTGGGCAGTTTACTTTGCAGGTCTACTAGAAGAAAACGGCGTAGCGGCAGATGGCGGCGGTATCGGACTTTATATCAGCGCTATTCCTTACATGGCCTATGCGTGGTTTGCGCTACTCATCGTATTTTTAGTAGCTTACGGTATCCTAGGCGACTGGGGACCAATGAAACGCGCTGAGAAACGCGCCAAAGCTGGCAACCCTGTTCCAGAGGCTTTCGTTGATGAGCAGTTAGTTTCAAATGTTAAAGCCAAACGCACGTTATCGTTCAAAGCCAATATCGCTAATTTTGCTTTTCCAATGATTCTGTTGATTGTCTCGACCATCTACTTTGAAGTTGACCTGTTACGCGGTGCACTATTAACCTGTTTTGTGACGGTTGTTATCTATTGGATGCAAGGTATCTTAAGCTTTGAGACACAAATGGAGTCTATCTTTAAAGGCTTTAAAGTCATGCTCTATCCTCTCTCGACCGTTATTGGTGGTTTCTTTTTGAAAGCCATTAACGACGAGCTTGGTATGACGATGTATGTCATTGACGCTATCTCACCGCACATGACGGTCATTATCTTCCCTGCGATTATTTTCGCTGTGATGGCTTTCTTAACTTTTGCGACCGCATCAAGCTGGGGTCTGTACGTGTTGGCGATGCCGATTGTATTCCCAATATCACTCGCCCTTGGCGTGAGCACACCACTTATGATTGGCGCCTTGTTATCGGCTTCATCGTTCGGTAGTCATGCGTGCTTCTTTAGTGACTCATCGTTACTTGCTGCGCAAGGTGCTGGCTGCTCTCCTATGCAGCATGCCTTTACCCAATTCCCTTATGCATTGTTAGGAGCAGTACTAACTGTCTTCACTTTCTTAGGATTGGGTTATATGATGGCTTAAGCGTATAAACTTGTCTAAAATTAGCTTAACTATGGTTAAGCTATACACTAACGAATGATGAGAAATTGTTCGTTAGAAAATACAAATCACCATTTACCTATAGTGTTACCTATCGATCAATAAAAGGATTTAAATCATGCGAAACGTTACTGTGGCAACCACTCAGATGACATGCGGTTGGGATATCCAGCAAAACATTGCAACCGCGACTGACTTAGTAAAAAAAGCGGCCAATGATGGTGCCAATATTATTTTGCTACAAGAGTTGTTTGAGACGCCTTACTTTTGCCAAGTTCATGATTTTGACTATTTCAAACTGGCGACCTCAGTTGAAGATAATGCCGCTATCAATCACTTTAAAAAACTGGCAAAAGAGTTAGAAGTGGTATTACCCATTAGTTTCTATGAAAAATCAGGTAATACCTTTTTTAATAGCATCACTGTCATCGATGCCGATGGTGAGATATTGGGCACTTATCGCAAAACGCATATCCCAGATGGCATTCCTTATGCCGAAAAATTCTACTTTACCCCTGGCGATACAGGGTTCAAAGTTTGGCAGACCAAGTACGCTAAGATTGGCGTGGGTATCTGCTGGGATCAGTGGTTCCCTGAATGCGCTCGTAGCATGGCATTGATGGGTGCCGAGTTGCTGTTTTATCCGACTGCTATTGGCGATGAGCCAACGCTTGGCATCGATTCAAAAGGTCATTGGCAGCGCTGTATGCAAGGCCATTCTGCAGCCAACCTGATGCCAGTTATTGCCGCCAATCGCATTGGCACTGAAACTATCAGTCAAAATGGTAATGACAGCACGATGCAGTTCTATGGTAGCTCGTTCATTACCGACGGTCGCGGGGAGATTGTAAAGGAAGCGTCAGCAGATACGAGTGAAGTGATGAGTATGACCTTTGACTTAGATCAACTGGCTATCGAACGTCAGGAATGGGGTGTGTTCCGTGATCGTCGTCCATCAATGTATGGCACGTTGCTCACTCACGGTTAACTCGTTTCTTTAGTTTACTCTCATTATTTTTATAGTCGCTCGTGTACGATAAGGTGATTTTATGTCTATATTACTGACAGACTCAACCCCGCAGCAAGATGATTTTTATATGCCAGCAGAGTTTGAGCCAATACAAAAAGTCTGGATGGTCTGGCCATACCGTGCTGATAACTGGCGACAACAAGCTGTCCCTGCAAAAAAAGCTTATGCTGATGTAGCGTTGGCGATTAACAAGTTTTGTGAAGTTGGCGTGCTGGTCAATCCTGACGACTATCAGCAGTGCCGCGATAGCTTACCTGATGATATCGACGTTATCTCTATGCCAAGCAACGATGCGTGGGCGCGTGATACCGTTCCGACGTTCTTAATCAATGACGCAGGCGAGCTACGTGCTTGTGATTGGACATTCAATGCATGGGGCGGAGACTATGATGGCCTCTACTCGCCATGGGATGACGATGATAAGCTCGCAGAACGACTGTGCGAGCAGCTAGATATTCCGCGTTATCGAACGGATAACTTCGTTATGGAAGGCGGCGCGTTTCATGTCGATGGTGAAGGCACGGTTCTGACCACGCGTATGTGTCTGCTAAGTCCGGGGCGCAATCCACATCTGAACGAGCAGCAGATTGAGGACAAATTAAAAGCTTATCTCAACGTTCAAAAAGTGCTCTGGGTTGATGATGGTATTGACCCTGATGAAACTACAGGTCACATTGACGATATCGCCTGCTTTGCACGCCCGGGTGAAGTGGTTTGCTTGTTCACTGATGATCCTGAAAATCCGTTTTATGAAGCAACGCAACAAGCCTATAAGCAGCTCTCAAATATGACCGATGCAAAAGGCAGACATCTAAAAGTTCATAAGCTTTGCTGCACCCAGCAGCCAGTAACCTTGCCTAACGATTACGACATTGTCCAATCTGATGATGCCAAACCACGTCTGACAGGTGATGTCTGTATTGCCTCATATGCCAATTTTTTGATTTGTAATGACGCGGTCATCGTGCCGCAATATGATGATATAAATGATGCACTCGCCATCGAACAGCTTGAAAAAGTCTTTCCTCAACATCAGGTAGTGGGAGTACGAACAAGAGAGATTGTATTTGGTGGCGGTAATATTCACTGTATTACGCAGCAGCAACCAAAACCATCAGTCAAAAGTAATAACTAAAATTATTAAGTAAAAATGCCCGTATAAAAAGATAGACCAAAATGGACGATAAACTCAATAATATTTTAAAATAAAGGACACAACATGAGCGACTATCAGGTTAATAACCCAGCCACTGGCGAAGTAGAAGCCACTTACCCTACTGCCACTGAACAAGATATCCAACAGGTCATTGAGCAAGCCGACAGCGCGTATCAAGACTGGCGTCACGTCTCATTAGATGAGCGCAGTGCACTACTGCATAAAATCGCTGATATCTATCTTGAGCGTCAAGATGAGCTATCACGTATCGTGGCTAATGAGATGGGCAAACCCGTTGCACAGGCAAAAGGTGAAATCGGTCTGGTTGCTGATATTTTTCGCTACTATGCAGACAACGCTGAGCAACTGCTAGCACCTAGCACTATTGACGTCGATAGCGGATCAGCATCGGTAGAAAAGCATCCTGTAGGCGCGCTTTTAGGTATTATGCCGTGGAACTATCCACATTACCAAGTAGCCCGTTTTGTCGCGCCAAACTTTATGGCGGGTAACACGATTATCTTAAAACACGCACCGCAGTGTCCAAACACCGCAGAAATTATTGTCGATATCTTTAAAGATGCTGGCGTACCTGAAGGTGTCTATAACAATATCTTTGCGACCAACGAGCAATCAGCGACCATCATCAACGACGCTCGCGTACAGGGTGTCTCATTAACAGGTTCTGAACGTGCTGGTCAAGCAGTTGCCAAAGAAGCTGGTGGCGCACTCAAAAAAGTCGTTCTAGAATTGGGTGGTTCAGATGCCTTTATCGTTGCAGCTGATGCCGATATCGAGCAAGCGATACAAGGCGCTATCTCTGGTCGTTTCGGTAATACTGGACAAGCTTGTAACGCAGCCAAGCGTTTGATCGTTATCGAATCTGTCTATGATAAATTCGTTGAAGGCTTTACCAATGCAGTCAGTAACATGACTTTGGCTGACCCGCTTAAAGAAGATACGTTCATTGGCCCAATGTCGTCAAAAGCTGCTGCGGTCAATTTGCAATCACAGCTAGACAGCGCTATCCAAGCAGGAGCGACGGTATTGGTAGAAGGTGGCATGGAGAAAGACAAGCCTGGCGCTTGGTTTAAGCCTGCGGTACTGACAGATGTGACTGAATCAATGGACGTATATCGTGAGGAGCTGTTTGGTCCTGTAGCAGTCGTCTACAAAGCAAATGACATCGAACATGCTATCAAGATCGCCAACGATGTGCCTTTTGGTCTAGGTGCGTCTATCCAAACGCAAGATGCAGCACTGGCTGCTGAAATTGCTGACAAATTAGAAGTGGGCATGGTTACTATTAACGCGCCTTCTGGTTCTGAGGCTAATACGCCATTTGGCGGTGTTAAACGTTCAGGTTTTGGCCGTGAACTTGGCACCCTTGGTATCACCGAGTTCTTAAACTATAAGCTTATTCGTGATAAGTCTTAATAGATTAAACTTAGTTGAATGAAAAAAAGCCTAACGTTTGACGTTAGGCTTTTTTATGGGACGATAATTAAAGTAAGTTTACTTTTTATATGAATTTTCTTTTAACCATTGCTGATTAGCCGTTTTTAGCTCGCGCAGCTCATGGTCCATAATATCTTTACTTTTGCCAGGATGCTTCATCGTAGCATAACCGTATAACACCCCACCAAGTACGATCCAGCCAAGGAAAATCCACCACTCAATCGGGACGAGTGCTGATGGCATACCTGGTAAATAAAGCGTGAGCATACCAATACTTAAGATAATGGTGATAGCACCCACCAATTTACCTGCTGGTACTCTAAATGGGCGTACCATATCAGGCTCACGGTAGCGCAGTACTAGGAATGACATAGCCACACAGGTATAGGCAATAACGATACCGAACCCACCAGCATCTACAATCCATACCAGCATTTTACGACCAAACAATGGTGCAAGTGTCGCTAGACCACCGATCAATAAAATCGCATTGACGGGTGTGTTGTATTTCGGATGCAGCTTGCACAAAAACTGTGGCAACATATGCGTTTTACCCATAGCATATAGCAGACGACTACCACCGATAAGAAACGCATTCCAACTTGATAGAATCCCGAGCACACCACCAATAACCAGCAACGTACCAGCCCATTTACCATTCCAAGCGTTGGTCATCGCATCAGCCGTTGCCAATGTCGAATCTTGCGCTTGTAATAGCGGTAAAGTCTTACCCACACTCCAAGCGACAGCAACATACCATAGCACGGCAATGATGATAGAGACGATCAAAAACTTGCCGATGTTCGGGCGAGATAGATTGATCTCTTCTGCCGCTTGAGGAATGACGTCGAAGCCAACGAACAAGAACGGTACCATCACCATCACAGTCATAATGCCGCCCATACCGCCAATAAAGTTAGGCGCTTGTACAGAGTTAGAGGTTTCAGGACTAAATAGTAATGCACCCACGAACAGTAATACACCAACAAGAAAAATGCCGACTACTGCTGTTTTTTGGAACCAGGCACTGACTTCCATACCGCGTATGTTCAGCCAGGTGACAATCACTGAGCCGAGCATCCCGACGCCTACCCAAGTGGCATAAACATCCCAACCAGCAATATTCCAAAGATACCCTTGGCTATAATTAGGAATGATATATTCGACGACGGTGGGCAGCGCTACTGCCTCAAAAGCGACGACTGAGAAATAACCAAACAAAATACTCCACGAGCAAATAAAGGAGATATTAACCCCTAGCGCTCGATGGGTATAAGTATGCTCACCACCAGTGATTGGCATAGAGGCTGCAAGTTCAGCATACGTCACACCAATCAAAACAACTACCAGACCGCCGACCAAAAAGGCGCTAATTGCGCCCCATATACCTGCTGAGATAATCCAACTACCCGCCAGTACCACCCAGCCCCAACCAACCATAGCACCGAATGCCAGTGCAATTATATCGAACACCCCTAGCGACTTTTTTAATTCAGACATAACCTACTCCTTGTCTGTGTTTCATCCGTGTAAACCTTTTACAGTTACACTATTTTTGTTAAATGGGATAATACCCATCATATTTGTTGTATCTGTCGCGTCGCCGTAAAACTTGGATTTGCCATCGGCATAGTACTCAAACAGCAAAAACAAAAACGGCGTCTTGACTTGCAAGGCGCCGTTAAAAAGCTCACTCAAAGTGAGTGTCATAAGAAGAGCAACCTTGCCGTTATTTTTCATACAATCTTTTAACCAATATCGGTACTTGAAATAGCTGTACTTGGTTAAAAGCGGTCCATCGCTAAAATAAATGACACTCAATACTTTTTATGCAGTTAGAATACCTTTGATGATATCAAGGCCTTCTTGTAGCACTTCATCTTCAACTGTCAATGGCACCATCACACGGATCGCATTGCCATACATGCCACAAGACGCTAATAACAAACCTTGCTCAAAAGATTTTTGTTTAAGGTTAGCAGTGGCAGCAGCATCTGGCTTGCCTTCGCTATCCACTAAATCAAATGCTAGCATGGCACCTTTATAGCGAACGTTGCCAATGCTACTTAGGTTTAAGCCTTTTAAGAATTCGGCAATGGTATCGCCAATCACGACACTACGTTCGAGCAAATTCTCTTCTTCGATAACTTCTATTACAGCCAATGCTGCGGCTAACGCAATCGGACTACCAGAATACGTACCACCCAAACCACCTACTTGCGGCGCGTCCATAATATCAGCGCGACCAACCACTGCTGATACAGGGTAACCACCAGCCAAACTCTTAGCTGTGGTCATTAAGTCTGGCTCAACACCCAACTGCTCGCCTGCAAACAAAGTACCCGTTCTGGCAAAACCACATTGGACTTCGTCAAAAATCAATACAATACCGTGCTCATCACAAATTTCACGTAATGCTTTAGCAAATGATGGCGTGACTTGATGGAAGCCACCTTCGCCTTGAATAGGCTCAATAATCATTGCCGCTACTTCACTTGGGTCAATATCTGCCTGAAAAATCATATCAAGGCTATGTAGTGCTTGTGCTTCTGTGATGTTCAACTCTTCAGCAGGGAACAATGCGTGGAATACAGGACCAGGCATTGGGCCAAAGTTCTTTTTGTACGGTAATACTTTACCAGTCAAGCTCATGCACATTAGCGTGCGACCATGCCAGCCACCAACAAAAGAGATAACGCCTGGACGACCAGTTTTGGCACGGGCGATTTTGATCGTGTTCTCGACCGCTTCAGCACCAGTGGTCAAAAATAGCGCTTTGGTTGGACCGCTAATAGGTGCTTTTTCACACAGTTTTTCTGCAAGATCAACATAGCTTTCATAGCTAACAATTTGCGCAGCAGTGTGCGTAAATTTGTCAACTTGCTCATGTACACGTTGAGTGATTTTTGGATGACTATGACCCGTATTTAATACCGAGATACCACCGATAAAATCAATATAACGCTTGCCTTCAACATCCCAAATCTCTGAGTTTTTTGCTTTTTCTGCAAAGATAGGAAAGGCAACCCCAAGTCCTGTTGGTAAAACAGCTTTACGACGGGCAAGTAATGCTTCGTTAGTGGTTTGGGTGTTCGTAGTCATCAGAATGTCCTTTTTTAATGTGGTGTTGGTTGTATTAAATTCATTACTATCGGTATTGCTGTGATTGGTACTCGTATCACTAGTACCATCACAGTGGCTAGCTACTATTAAAATGTGCCTTGTACGTTAGCTATTGTTATATTAGCTGACGTCAGAACACCAATATTTGGTCGTAATATAGTCTTCGATGCCATATTTTGAGCCTTCACGGCCAAATCCAGACTGCTTCACACCGCCAAATGGCGCAACTTCTGTAGAAATCAAACCAGTGTTGTGTCCAATGATGCCGTACTCTAAGCCTTCAGTCACACGCCATGAACGAGCATAATCACCACTATAGAAGTAAGCGGCCAAGCCATAGATAGTATCGTTAGCAGCACGAATAACTTCCGCTTCGTCTTTGAAGGTAAAGATGGTCGCAATTGGTCCAAAAATTTCTTCAGAAGCGATGTCCATATCACTGCTAATATCTGTGATAACCGTTGGGTTATAAGTCAATTCTGAAGCGTCATTGACACTACCGCCAGTGACCAGTTTCGCCCCTTTATCTAGTGCGTCTTTTAATAAGGCTTGGACTTTATCTAACGCTTTTTGGTTGATAAGAGGACCGATATCTACGCCTTCTTCTAAACCGTTACCAACTGTTAATTCAGCGACTTTTTTGACAAAAACCTCTAAGAATTTATCTTTAATACTGTCTTGAACGTATACGCGGTTGGCGCAAACACAAGTCTGACCAGCATTACGATATTTAGAAGCAATTAAGCCAGTAGCAGCTTTTTCTAAATCCGCATCATCAAAGACGATAAATGGCGCGTTGCCACCTAGCTCTAACGACAGCTTCTTGATAGTCGGTGCACATTGTGCCATCAACGTACGGCCTACTTCTGTAGAGCCTGTGAATGATAATTTATGAATGCGTGCATCACCCGTTAAGATGTCACCGATGGTTGATGATTTGCCAGTCACAACCTGAATGACGCCAGCTGGGATGCCCGCTTGCTCTGCCAATACACCAAGTGCCAATGCAGAATATGGCGTTTCGGTAGCAGGTTTGACGATAATCGTACAGCCTGCTGCTAGTGCAGGAGCAACTTTACGCGTGATCATTGCAGCTGGGAAGTTCCAAGGCGTGATAGCTGCACAAACACCAACTGGCTGCTTAAGAACAACGTGACGTAGCTGTGCGCTATTAGCTGGAATCACATCGCCGTAGACACGCTTGCCTTCTTCGGCAAACCAGCGAATAAAGCTATTGGCATAACCCACTTCACCACGTGATTCAGTAAGCGGTTTGCCTTGCTCAGCGGTCATAATAATGGCCAAGTCTTCTTTATTGGCATCGATCAGATCAGCCCATTTTTGCAATAACTCTGCACGCTCTTTGGCTGTTTTTGCTGCCCACTCTGTTTGGACGTCATGAGCATAAGCAACTGCTTCGTTGACATCTTCTGTCGTGAGGCTTGGTACAGTACCAATAAGGTCGCCATTAAAAGGATTATTTACATCAAGCACAGCGTCATCACTAGCAGCATGCCAGCCGTCTTTAATGAAGCAAGATTGTTTGAGTAAATCTGGATTTGATAACTGCAGCGCGTGTGACATGGTGACGCTCCTTGTCATATAGGATGTGTTTATAAGAATGTATACAATGGTCAGTCGTAAATAATTATTGATAATTTATTTTTTGTTCAATATACTGAACACGCATTCTATATACGAGACATCATTATAAGAACGATATGACGTGATTTGCAACCCTTAATCGCATTATTTTGAAAATTATCTTGTACTTTTTTCTTTTATTTCACTTTATAGGTTATTTATGAGTTCGACTGCCGTGCCTGCGCTAGACAAAACGTTTCAAATTTTGGACTTGATTACCGATAGCTTACAGCCTTTGACTGCGGCTCATATCGCAAAAGAGCTTGGGCTACCGCGTAGCTCAACTCACAATATTTTGCAAAGCCTACTTGCCAAGCATGTCATTTATAAGGACTCTGAAAGCCGCTTTTATTTGGGTTCCTATTTGATGTATTGGGCAGGCAAGTACGAGCAGCAGCAAGGCGTTGTACAGTTGTTTAAAGATTTGATTGTGCAGTATCCAGTACTGCTTCAGCACACCGTAACTTTATCGAAGCTTGATTTGGGAGAAGTAGTATTTTTGGCTTGTCATGAGTCGCCTGAGCCGCTTGGTTTTACTTTTCGTGCAGGCGTTCGCGTACCTGCGGTATTTTCTGCGACGGGTAAAGCCATGCTATCGACATTATCGATGGATAGTGTCAAATCATTGTATCAAGACACGTTTCCGACACCTATGACCCAGAATGGTGTCAGTAACTTTACCGATTTGGCTACCGAGCTTGCAGCGATACAAGAAAGCCGCGTGTCTCTCGATGATGGACAGTTGCGCGATGGGATGTACTGCTTAGGCACCCATATCCGTAACGCCTCAGGCAATGCGGTCGCTGGTATGGCAGTGAGTTTTTTGCAAGGAGAGTATGAATCCAAGCGGGCTGAGGTCAGTGCTGTATTGATTGAATTGGCCGAGCAAATTGAACAGCATTTAGGCTTTACGGCGAACTGATAGAAAATGGGTCATAGGGCTTTCTGCTGCATTCTGCGACCCATTTTAACTGCTTTTTATGTTGTTATTACTGAAGCTTTTGAGCTATCAGTTATCTTGATTACTTATAACACTTATTGCTGTAAATAGGCGGCTGTCAAAGTGCTTTCAAACAATTCCATCGGCTTTTAGCTTAGCAATCATCTTACTGTCATAACCCAAATCAGCAAGTGTGCTGTCAGTATGTTCACTCAACTGCGGTGGCGGTGTACGGTAGCTGACAGGTGATGCGGACAATTTGATAGGATTTCCGAGTGCGCGTACTGGACTACCTTGCTCAGTGAAATTTACAATCATGTTGCGGGCTTGTGCTTGCGGCATGGCTAAGGCTTCCGCCACATTATGAATCGCGCCACATGGGATACCTGCTTGATCCAACACTTCTAGCCAATAGGTGCGAGACTGCTTGGCAAATTGTTTAGTTAGCTCGCCACATAGCAGTTCACGATTGGCAACGCGTTGTGGATTGGTCGAAAAACGCTCATCAGTATGCCAATCAACTGCGAGCACGTCACACAGTTTGGCGAACTGACTGTCATTGCCACAGGCTAAGATAAAGTGCTGCTCACCTTCACCAGCAAATACTTGATACGGCACAATATTAGGGTGCTGATTGCCCAATCTTGGCGGTATCTTATCGGATGCTAGATGATTCATACCGACATTGGCCAGCATGGAAAGCGCACTATCGAGCAATGCCACATCGACGTGTTGTCCAACACCAGTATGTTGACGCGCGAGCAGTGCCGCCTGAATACCAATCGTCAGTTGCAAACCTGCAAATAGATCGACGACTGCCACGCCAACTTTGTGCGGCTCGCCATCACTAGGGCCTGTGATACTCATCAGCCCCGATAAACCTTGGATAATATAATCATAACCAGGCCGCTTGGCATCGGGACCTGTTTGACCAAAACCTGTCAATGATGCATAAATCAGCCGCGGATTGTCTTGCTTTAGACTGTCGTAATCTAGACCGTATTTTTTCAGTCCGCCAACCTTAAAGTTTTCAACCAAAATATCACTCTCAGCGATTAGCTGCTTGATAATAGTTTGTCCTGTTAGCGTAGTGATATCTACCGTCAGTGATTTTTTATTGCGGTTAATGGTCGCGTAATAGGCGGATGTGTCGTCGCTAAACTTTGGCGGCGCCCAATGCCGCGTTTCATCGCCAATATGCGGACGCTCTATTTTAATGACTTCGGCACCGAGATCAGCCAATACTTGTGTACAAGAAGGCCCTGCTAGCACTCTCGACAAATCAAGCACCTTGATACCATGCAATGCACCCTCTGGCATATTAGCCGTATCAGTCATATCTGTCATGAGATTTCCTTACTCTGTCGCGTATTTTTAATCATAAAATTGTTATTCATCATTTAACGGTTAAATAGTTAGATGATGAATAACAACTGAAAAACGTACGCTACTGTTCATGCTCTTTTAATAAAAAGCCAAGCAGCCACGTACGTCACCGAATACAGTTGTACCAAACACTATTAGCTAAAAACGCTTAAAAGAACGCTTGAATACCTGTTTGTGCACGACCTAGGATAAGCGCATGGATATCATGTGTACCCTCATAAGTATTGACCGCTTCCAAGTTCATCACGTGACGGATGATATGGAACTCATCAGAGATACCATTACCACCATGCATATCACGAGCGATACGAGCGATATCAAGCGCTTTACCGCAGTTATTACGCTTAATAAGTGAGATCATCTCAGGTGCAGCGTTGTCCTCATCCATCAGACGACCCACACGTAGCGCTGCTTGCAAACCTAAGCTGATTTCTGTTTGCATATTAGCTAGTTTTAACTGTACGAGCTGCGTTGCGGCGAGCGGACGACCAAACTGCTTACGGTCTAGCGTGTATTGACGAGCCGCTTTCCAGCAGAATTCAGCCGCGCCCATACTGCCCCAAGCGATACCATAGCGAGCTTTGTTCAAGCAGCCAAATGGTCCTTTTAGACCACGAATATCTGGAAAAGCGTTGGCTTCAGGAACGAATACTTTATCCATGACGATCTCACCCGTGACTGAGGCACGTAATGAGAATTTGCCTTCGATTTTTGGTGCAGATAATCCTTCCATGCCTTTGTCTAACACAAAACCACGAATCTCACCCGCATCATCTTTTGCCCATACTACAAACACGTCGGCGATAGGACTGTTGGTAATCCACATTTTATTACCAGTCAGCTCGTAACCGCCATCGACTGTGCGCGCACGTGTCGACATTGATGAAGGGTCAGACCCTGAATCTGGCTCAGTCAGACCGAAGCAGCCGACGTACTCACCTGTCGCAAGCTTTGGCAAATACTTCTCTCTCTGCTCTTCAGTACCGTACGCCCAAATAGGATGCATCACGAGGCTTGACTGCACACTCATCGCTGAACGGTAGCCCGAATCAACGGCTTCTACTTCTTTTGCAATCAGACCATAAGCAACACTAGATAGACCAGCACAGCCATAACCTTCAATCGTGACACCTAGCAGACCCATTTCACCCATTTGACGCATGATATTGCGATCGAAGTTTTCATTGCGGTTGGCTTCGATAATGCCAGGCATCAGCTCTTTTTGAAAAAACTGACGCGCGCTGTCTGTGACCATGCGCTCTTCTTCCGTGAGTTGGTCACGTAATAAGAAAGGATCTTCCCAATCAAAGCGTGGGCTGGTAGATGTTGCCATGTGGATCTCCTTGGTATCAGTCTTCCTGACTGACGAATAGTGATTGATACATCATTCGGCCTAACAAGTCATTGACTTTGTTG